>DOSQ01000179.1 GCA_003512125.1 Acidaminococcaceae bacterium | reverse complement strand
ACGGTCATGACCGCGGACAGAAAGTTCTGGCGACCTCCTTCGCTGACATGGGCTGGGACGTTGACGTAGGGCCTCTGTTCCAGACTCCGGAAGAAACTGCACAGGACGCAGTGGACAACGACGTTCACATGGTCGGTTTCTCCTCCCTGGCTGCCGGTCACAAGACCTTGCTGCCGGCTCTGGTGGAAGAACTTGCCAAACGCGGCCGTGAAGATATTCTGGTAACCATCGGCGGCGTTATCCCCGCACAGGATTACGATTATCTGTACGATCATGGCGCAGCTGCCATCTTCGGGCCTGGTACCAACATTCCGAAGTGCTGCATCAAACTGCTGCAGATGTTAGTAGACCGTGCAAAAGAGGAAGCTGCTCAGGAATAACGGAATCGGAAGGAAAACAGCCTGAACGGTTGTTGACCGGCTGGTTTCAAGTGTAAGAATTATGGCGCCTGCCTGCCCCTGTTGTGGTAACGGGGGCAGACGGCCCATTTATTTCATGTATATGGGACGGCCCGAAGAACGCGTGCGGTCATCGCAATGCGACGCGCACCGTACCATCATATATGAAGAAAGTTGAGATGATAATCATGCCTGAAATTCCAAAATCTGATTTACATCCCAGCTGGGTGCCTGAGGATGCAAATGAAAACTTTGCCTGTTCCGTAATGGGTGGCATCGATACGAAAGTTAACGCCAACTCAGAAGAAAAAGTCTATGATCCCAATGCAGTCCGCAGGGTTCCGTTGCGCAGGAAACCCACTCTTGACGAGATTGTAAAGGGTGTAGGCGAAGGCAATCGCGTGATGTTATCCAAAGCGATTACTCTGATTGAAAGTAATGCTCCCAAAGATTTTGATAAAGCCCAGCGTGTATTGCAGGGGCTGCTGCCAAAAACAGGCAAGGCGCTGCGCATCGGAATTACCGGTGTGCCCGGCGCAGGCAAGAGTACGTTTATTGAGGCCTTTGGCCAGTTGCTGTGCAGTATGGGTTATAAAGTAGCCGTACTGGCAGTAGATCCTACCAGTCCGCTGACCGGCGGTTCCATTCTGGGCGATAAGACCCGTATGCAGAACCTGTCACGGGAACCGAACTGTTTTATCCGTCCTACCCCTTCCGGCGGTACATTGGGCGGCGTGGCCCGCAAGAGCCGCGAGACAATGATGCTCTGCGAAGCAGCAGGGTATGATGTGATTTTGGTTGAAACCGTAGGCGTAGGCCAGTCGGAGACTACCGTGCGCAATATGGTTGATTTCTTTATGCTGGTTGTACTTACCGGTGCAGGCGACGATCTGCAAGGTATTAAGAAAGGCATTATGGAACTGGCCGATGCGATTGTAGTCAACAAAGCTGACGGTGAGAATCTGGCACGGGCAACTGTGACCCAGGGCGAATATGAACGTATGGTGGAGTTTATCCGTCCGGCGACGGAAGGATGGAAGACCCATGCCTATAAATGTTCCGCACTGACCCATGACGGACTGCCTGAGCTGTGGGCCGTTATGCGCAAGTTTGAAAAAGAAACGAAAGAATCCGGAGTGTTCCAGAAACGCCGTAAAGCACAACTTCTGTCCTGGGTGCGCGGTATGATCGACGAACATCTCCATAACCTGTTCTTTAATGATCCGATGATTAAAGGCCGTATCCCTCTGGTAGAACATTCGGTCGTGAACGGATTGATTTCACCCAGTCAGGCCGTTACCGAACTGATTCGTTGCTTTGACATGGACCGTGCGGCGATTAAGCATATGCAAAGCGGAAAGCTGTAAAGCCTTTCCGTAAACTGAAGACGGACAAAGTAAGTATTGTGGGCAACTGATAGCATGCCCTGGTTGTATCTAAAAGAATTTTTGCAAAAATTATAAAAGCAGTTGCGGGTTTTGGCGAATCCGTATTGTGCAAAGGCTTATTCACAGCGGTTACCGCCTTAACTGCTGTGTGATAGCGGGCTTCCTGCCGCCTCAGGAAGCCCAAAACCCCGGTATCCGTAAGGATGCCGGGGTTTTTGTAATGAAAATCATACGAATAAAACATAAGCGTACAAGGTTTCGCAAGACTGTGCGTGTTTGCTATTCCATGGATTTATGCGCCTGCGGCTTCGAAACTCGGGGCTTCGCCCCTCAGACAGTCTCGCCGCTGCGGCGCATTTCATCTCATGGAATGACACAAACGCGCACAATGTCCTGCTCAATCCTTGCACGCTTTATATTTTATAATATAATATTTCAGATATTTGTTCAGTATTATGTATTATTCCGGATACTCGTTCAGCGGATCCTGATCTTTGCCGATCAGGGTGAACATATCCGTCGTCTCACGGTTATAGGGAAGCTTGGATTTGATGCGGCCCTGTTCCTGCAGCAGCCGTTCCGCTTCCAGGGGCATGATCTCCATGCGTTTCAGCTTTTTGTACACGGAAGGACGGAAGGCCCGCCACACTTCCATGATATTGTGCAGTATCTGGGCGCTGGGAATCTCGAATTTTTCCCGGCCTTCCAGCACGGACTGCACTTTGGCCCGGCGTTCCGCCAGTTCTTCTTCCTCCAGCCCTTCAATCACGCGTTCCAGCTCTGCTTCCAGCGGGTTCGCCAGATACTCTTCAATCATGATTTCCAGTTCATTGTCGTATGTAATCCTGCGCTTTTCCATGATTACCTCCTCCTATTGCTTTGCTTCACGGTGGATCGTTCTATAAAAAATGACTGTAATGGTGTCGGATTCGGGACATAAGCGGCCAAACCCTTTGCCCCGCCTGTTCCCACCTATATTTTATCATTTACAAGATTTATTATCAATAAGAATATATAATTTATTGATAAAATTTGCGAGAATGAAAAATGGAGACGGAAGGTGCAGCGCATCCTGTCTGCGCAAGCTTGTTCAGACTACTCCAATCCATTCGCATGCACGATGACCGCCGCATTTTGTGATTGCCTGATCCCTTCTCCCACAACGTAGCTGTTAAATCCCTGTAAAACATAGTGATTTATATGATATTGTGTAACATTCTGCACAATTTCTAATGCAAAACCATAATTTTAGAAAAAAGCGGAATTTTTATTTGACAATGGGCTGCATCTCTGCTATTTTTAATCACAAGTTAAATACTATGATTTGGC
>DOSQ01000146.1 GCA_003512125.1 Acidaminococcaceae bacterium | reverse complement strand
CCGTCCAGCAGGAGCGGCGCGGCGCTTTGCGCACCGGTAAATCCAACAATTCCACACATAAAGACTGCCTCCCTGTAATTATTCTCTTTTTCTGTTAATTTATCGTTATATTACCTACATATGCCTGAGCAAACGGAGAAAGAAAAACGTAAAACGACTTTGCCTTATCCATGCAAAAATAAAAAGCAACAAAGACTGACGGATTTACAATCCAATCCACAACGTCTTTGTTGCTTAATTTTTCTACAGTATACTATGTAAGCTCCCGCCTTCTGGCAATGAGCACGTATGCTACCCATCAACCGTGCTAAAACACAAGCTGTTTGTCACAAAAACTTACGCAGCCGCGCCACCGCTTCTTCCGTGGCTTCCCTGCTGGCAAACGCCGTCAGGCGGAACCAGCCTTCCCCTTTACTGCCAAACCCGGAGCCCGGTGTACCTACGATACCCAGCTCCTCCAGCAGGAAATCAAAGAACTCCCAGGATTTCATCCCATTCGGGCACTGCAGCCAGATATACGGCGAATTTGTACCGCCGTAATATAAAATCCCCTTTTCTGCCAGCGCTTTGCCAATCAGACGTGCATTCTCCTTATAATATGCCAGATTTTCCCGGCACTGCTTCTGTCCTTCCGGGGTAAAGACCGCTTCCGCAGCCCGCTGCACAACATAGGGGACCCCGTTGAACTTGGTGGTCTGCCGCCGCAGCCACATCTTATTCAACGACAGTTCTTTACCGTTTTTCGTTTTCCGCTTCAACGCCAAAGGCACTACCGTATACCCGCAACGGGTTCCGGTAAAGCCCGCCGTTTTGGAAAGGGAACATAACTCAATGGCGCATTCTTTTGCCCCTTCAATCAGGAAAATACTGCGGGGCAGTTCCCCGTCTTCAATAAATGCTTCGTAGGCTGCGTCGTACAGAATCACCGCGCCGTTTTGCCGGGCATAAGCGACCCATTCGTTGAGCTGCGCTTTGGAATAGGCAGCCCCGGTAGGATTATTGGGCGAACACAGGTAGATAATATCCGCCTTCACGGCCGGATCCGGCATGGGCAGGAACCCGTTCTCCGGCGTTCCCTCCATGAACCGGATCTTTCGTCCCCTCATGCGATTGGTATCCAGGTAGACCGGATAGACCGGATCCGGAACCAGGATCACGTTGGCATCGTCAAAAATATCCGTAATATTGCCGCAGTCGCTTTTCGCACCGTCGCTGATAAAGACCTCGGAAGCTTCCAGCGTAACGCCGAAGCCTGCGTAATACTTCACCAGCGCTTCCTGCAGAAAGCCGTAGCCCTGCTCCGGTCCGTAACCCCGAAAGGTTTCCTTCACGCCCATTTCCGCTGCTGCTTTCTGCATCGCTTCCACTACGACCGGCGCCAGGGGCAGCGTCACGTCGCCGATCCCCAGACGAATGATCTTCTGTTCCGGATGGGCGGCAGAATACGCCGCCACTTTATGCGCCACCTGCGAAAACAGATAACTGTCCTGCAAGGCGGTAAAATTCTCATTGACCCATGCCATGATGTAAAAGGCTCCTTTGCAAATAAAAAAGCAACAAAGAGAAACGGATAAAACAATCCGCAACCTCTTTGTTGCTTATGGAGTTATTATAATACCCCGTAACCGTTTTGTAAAGAAGAAATTTGGAAAATTACTCAGGCAGTACGGCTTCTTCCGGCTTATTCGTCAGCCCCAGCTTCTTCAGCATTTCCATGTCGCTGGCAATCGTCGCAGCGCCGGCCGTGGTCAGCATATTGCCGGTGATGGAAGCGGACGCCCCCCGGCCGATGACCGTCTCCCCGGACTTCGGCAGAATGCCGCGGCCCGCCCCCAGGCGGATGTTTGCCGTGGGGTTGATGAAACGGAAGATAGCGACCGTACGGGCCACATCTTCCGCAGTAATCTGCGGGGTATCCTGCAGCGGCGTGCCCTTGATCGGCATCAGGGCGTTCAGCGGAATGGACTCAATTCCCAGTTCGGCCAGCGTCAGCGCCATATCGATACGGTCGTCCCAGGTTTCCCCCATGCCGATGATACCGCCGGAGCAAACGCACATGCCTTCTTTTTGGGCAATCTTTATGGTTCGGATCTTATCCTCAAAGGTGTGGGTGGTACAGATATTCGGGAAGTTGCGGCGGGAGGTTTCGATATTATGATGATAGCTGGTAACGCCCGCTTCCTTCAGGCGGCGGAACTGTTCCGCGTCAATAAACCCCATGGAAGCGCAAAGTTCGATCTTCAGCTTTGCGTGCATCTCTTTATAGGCTTCAATGGCTTTATCGAAATCTTTGCCTTTTAACGCCCGGCCCGCCGTGACAATAGCAAAGCGGTTCACACCCGCGTCCTGGTTTGCTTTTGCAGCCGCAAAAATCTTGTCTTTCGGCAAAAAGCCGTATTCGTCAATGCCAGTATGGTTGCAGGCGGCCTGGGCGCAGTATTTGCAGTCTTCACTGCAGCGTCCGCTCCGCCCGTTGATGATGGAGCAGAAGTCCACCAGGTTCCCGCAGAAATGCTTCTGCAGTTTGCCGGCACAATCCAGCATTTCTTCCAGATCTGCCGTTAACAGCAGTTCCTTGTCCAGATTTTCACGGGTGATCCGGTACCCTTCCTTAAGTATCTTTTCCGTCAGTTCCGCAATGGTCATAACATGTTGCCTCTTTTCTGTATTTTAGTCAACAAATTCAATGTTAACGTTAACATAATTATAGTTAACTTAACAGGATTCGTCAACCAAAATTATAAAAAGGAAGCAAAAAGCTGTTGTATCTCGGTCACGTCGCTTGTTTTCGTCAGCGCCAGCTGCAGCAGTATTTTCGCTTTTTGCGGATTCAGCGGACCGGCGGGGATAAAGCCGTTTACCGCCGTCATCTCCTCTGACAGCACCACGATACCGCCGCCGCAACGGGTGGCAATCACCACCGGCACGCCGGAAGCAACCGTTTCCTTTAACAGGCCCGTCAGTTTTTCCGGCATGCTGCCGTTTCCACAGGCCGCATACACTAAGCCCCTGGCTCCGTTCTGCAGGGCTGCCTTCACAAACAGCCCGTCGTCGCCGCCCACATAGCCGTAGATGATCTTCACGTTGGGAAGCTGCGTCAGGTTCTTTACAGAAACAGATCCGCTATGGGTTGGCAACGTACATGCGCCGCTCTCATTCCAGCAGATCTTCTCATCGATCATAATGCCCATCGGGCCCCTTCCCGGAGACTGGAACGCTTCCAACGCATTGACGTTGACTTTTGTAACGGTTTCCACCCCGTTGATCTGTCCGTTCATCACCACCAGTACGCCGCGCCCTGTTGCGCTTTTATCTGCCGCAACCTGTACAGACTGCCAGATGTTCATGGGACCGTCCGCGCTGATGGCCGTAGCCGGACGCATCGCGCCTGTCAGTACAATGGGTTTGTCCGTCTTTACCGTCAACTGGAGAAAAAACGCCGTTTCTTCCAGGGTAT
>DOSQ01000133.1 GCA_003512125.1 Acidaminococcaceae bacterium | reverse complement strand
ACCGGGTCGTGATCCCGGAAACCCCAAAAGAGGATTCCATTAACCTGGGGCTGCAGTATGTGCAGAATGATATGTGTTACCCGGCTATCGTGGTCATCGGCCAGATGCTGCAGGCCATCAAGAGCGGTCAATGTGACCCGGACCACACCAGCATCATGATGTTCCAGACCTGCGGCGCCTGTCGGGCTACCAACTATATGAACCTGCTGCGGCGGGCTTTGCGGAATGCGGGCTATCCCCAGGTACCGGTGTTTGCCTGCTGGGGCCTGGAGCAGGATGCCTTCAAACTGAACCCCTCCGGGTTCAAGGATGTGGCCAAGGCAGTGGTCTACGGGGACCTGTTGCAGAACGTTACCAACAGGATGCGTCCCTATGAACTGATTCCCGGTTCCACGGATAAACTGTTTGCCAAATGGATGAAACAATGCAAGGAAGAATTGGATCACGGCAACTTCCTGCAATTCAGACAGACCATACAGGCACTGGTGAAAGAATTCGATGCCATCCCCCTGGTGCCTAATCTATGGAAACCCAGAGTGGGCGTGGTGGGCGAAATTTTAGTAGAATACCATCCGGTGGCCAACAACCATCTGGAAGAAGTGCTGGCCCGGGAAGGGGCGGAAGTGGTGATGCCGGAGCTGGCCAACTTCCTGCTCTATATGGCCTTTGACGGCATCACCCGCCATGACATATTGGACGGCAGCTGGCTGAACAAGGTGGGAGCCCAGATGTTTATCAAGGTAGCGGATTTCTTCATGAACCCCATGCGGAAGGCACTGGCCAAATCGAAACACTTCACCGCTCCGATTTCCATTTATAAAGTGGCTGAACTGGCGGCGCAGCATGTATCTCTGGGTAATATGGCCGGGGAAGGCTGGCTGCTGCCCGGCGAAATGACCAAGCTGATGGAAGAGGGAGTGCGGAACGTGGTCTGCCTGCAGCCCTGGGCCTGCCTGCCCAACCATATCCTGGGCAAGGGCGTGTTCCGGGAAATCCGGCGGAGCTATGAGGATGCCAACCTGGTGGCCATGGACTGTGACCCCGGAGCCAGTGAAGTGAACCAGCTGAACCGGTTGAAGCTGATGCTCTCCGTGGCGAAGGAAAAATGCCCGGAAGGAATGACGCTGGCAGCGCCGGCAGAAACGGCGGAGAATCATTTAGCATAATAAATGATTTCACACAATAAAACACCTGATAACAGAAAACCTGCTTTTCCCGGAAAGGGTTAGGCAGGTTTTTTGCGGTTTGGTGAAATATTTTCCGGTATTTCGTGATGTAAGCAGAACAATTTTCTCCCTGCCACAGGAAAGCCATAATTATCTGGTAACCTGTATAAAACATGTAATACATACACAAATATGTGTTCAGATATTATTCTTAAATTGGAATAGAAGCGGAGGGATCACTATGAAGAAGGCGGCAGGATTTAGCGTGAAAAGAGCAGCATCAGTTACTTTGGCGTTGTTTCTCCTGAGTACATCGATTAGTTCAACGGCCCTGGCCGCCTCCATGGTTCCTCAGACGGGCATAAGTTATCGGATTCATGTTTCCCCCGGATCAGGCGGGCATGGATCTGGTTTGCATACACCTACGGGAAACCGGGTGCGGATGACACCGCAGCATGGCGCCTCTGTGCATGTGGGCGGGCGTATGTCCTCCATGCGTTCCCCGATATCCGGAGGCAGCGGCTATGTGCGGCCTTCTATAAGGCCGAGGCATTATTACCGTCCGGTGGTACCGCTGCCGCTATCCCGCTGGCACCGGAGCGGCTACTACAGCGGGCATTACTGGCGCCCTTACGGCTATACTTCCCTCAGCGTAGTCTATCCTTCGGGGTATTACGGTTACCCTGTAGCCTATTACGGATATCCTGTTTGGGGCTATGGGCCGGGTGTGCGGATCAGCGTAAGATTGTAAAAAACAGTAAAATTACAGTGAACTGACAGTACGATGTTGAAATGTAAAATCTTTTATGCAAAGCGGAAGGATATTAAAACGCCTGTTGTTTTTTCCATGAAATTGACAACTTTTGATTATAAATATTCGTTCAAAAGTAGCAGATTATTGTTTCTTTTTGCCTGAAACGATTTAGTCGGCTGCGTTATACCGGAAATGGTATGATGCAACCGGTATTTTTATGGTATAATAGCTTTCGATAGAATGGTTTAAAAAGGTTTTATCTGATGATGTAAAGGAGACACGACTATGCGGATTGGTATTATCGGAGCAGGGACATGGGGCATGGCTTTGGCCCGGATGCTTTCCATCAGCGGGCACCAGGTACAGGCCTGGTCTGCATTTCCGGCGGAAGTCGACCGGCTGGCTGCTACCCGTATACAGAAGAACCTTCCGAATATGATCATTCCGGAAGCGGTTAAGTTTACAAAAGCAATGGAAGAGGTCTGCAGGGATAAGGATGTATTGGTCTTTGCAGTTCCTTCTGTATACGTCAGGAATACGGCAAGACAGGCGAACCCCTTTGTGAAGGAAGGTCAGATTGTGGTGGATGTGGCCAAGGGTATTGAGGCGGAATCGCTGATGACCATGTCCGAGGTAATCCGGGATGAACTGAAGGCGGATGTACAGATCGTAGCCCTTTCCGGTCCGACCCACGCGGAAGAAGTGGCCCAGGATTTGCCTTCCTGTATTGTGTCTGCCTGCAGGGATATCACTGTTGCTGAAAAGATACAGGACGTGTTCATGAATTCCTGTATGCGTGTTTATACCAATACGGATGTGAAGGGTGTGGAGCTTTGCGGCGCCCTGAAGAATATCATCGCCCTGGCCTCCGGCATGTCGGCGGGACTCGGATACGGGGATAATGCCAAAGCGGCCCTGATTACCCGGGGCCTGGCGGAGATTATGAGGTTAGGCGAGAAGCTGGGCTGTGCCAGGGATACCTTTTCCGGGCTGGCCGGTATGGGAGATCTGATCGTTACAGCTACCAGTATGCACAGCCGGAACAACCGGTGCGGTTATCTGATTGGGCAGGGGTATGAAACGGCTGATGCGGTAAACCGGGTAGGCATGGTAGTAGAAGGCATTAACGCCATCCCCGCAGCCATTGCTTTTGCGGACAAATATGAGGTGGATATGCCCATCGTCCGGGCAGTGGACGCTATTGTAAATCATAATGCGAACCCCAAAACTGTGGTAGCAGGGCTTATGGGACGTACGAAGACTACTGAGTTAATGTAAATGGATGGGTATCAGAATGGACTTGAATACATTTATGAAACATCTGCGGGTATACTGTGCTCCGCAAGTGTTCAACCCCTGGAACGACTATGAACCGGGGTTGGACATCAGCCCGGAAGCACCGGAGATTCGATATCGGAACCTACAGCGCTATCTGGAGTTGCGGTTACAGGCCCACTATCTGTTTATTGCGGAAGGGCTGGGGTATCAGGGGGGGCGTTTTTCCGGAATGGCTATGACCAGTGAGCGGATTCTTCTGGGACATCATCCAGAGGTGCGGCCGGAAGAGGTACTGGCGACGTGGAACTATCAACGCACCAGTAATCCGGAATCGCCGTTACTGAAAGGAACCCAGAAGACGTTGGGCTTTAATGAGCCTACGGCTACGGTGATGTGGGGAAGCCTGCACCGTCATCATTTGGGGACGTTTGATGCGGTACTTTGGAATATTTTTCCTTTTCATCCCCATAAGGGAAAGGGATTGCTTACCAATCGGACCCCGGATAGTAATGAATTGAATGTGGGTATTGTGTATGCCAAACAGTTGTTGGAATTGCTTCCAAACGCGCAGGTGGTGGCTATCGGGCAAAAATCTGCCGGTACCCTGCAGAAGTTCGGCGTTCCCTGCAGCTGCGTTCCGCATCCAAGTATGGGCGGAGCCAATAAATTTAAAGCAGCGGTTGCAGAATTGTTTGGAGAAAAATGAAAGGCAGACTGGTTCTGCGGACAGCGCACATATGAGTTAATCGGTGTTTCCTTAAATAAGCGGAGCGTATACCCGCAGGGCAAATAACAGGAGTTTGTATGTCAGAAGAAAAAGAAATCCGCGGCGCAAAACAAAATATGGGCGTGCCGGCTGCTCTTCCAGGTCTTTCCCCTATGACAAAGAACCAGGTCATGGATCTGGCTATGGATATGGGCAAAATTCTGCTGAAAAGTGGTGCTGAGACCAGCCGGGTAGAAGATACGATGATGCGTTTTTGCCGCAGTTACGGATATTACGAACTGAACGTGTTCTGTACCCCTACCGTAATTATTCTGGGGGACGAGAGCCCCAGGGGGAAAAGCCGTGTGTTCCGGGTGCGCTGGCGTTCGACGGATTTGGGGCTGATTATGGATGTGAACCAGCTTTCCTACAACTTTCGCAATTGGAAGATGAACTATGCGGAGATAAAGCATTGGCTGCAAGACCGGCTGACACAATCTCATCCCTATAATAACAAGGTGATATGTCTGGCTTCCGGTATCGGCAGTGCCTGCTTTGCTCTGATGCTTGGGGGAGACTTTTATGATTTTGCCGGAGCTTTTCTGGCAGGTTTCATCGCTATGTTCCTGTTAAAGGCTGTCAATAATTTTCACCCAACGCCTTTCTGGGAAAACTTTTTGGCCGGTTTTGCCATTGGGATTGTGACGCAGACATGCAGTTGGGTTGAAGCGGAGTGTACTCTGGAGAGCATGACAGTTGGCGCCCTGATGCCATTTTTGCCGGGACTGGCCTTTACCAATGGGGTTCGGGATTATATGGCCGGTGATTTACTGAGTGGGAACAGCAGGATTGCGGAAGCGGTGCTGTTTGCGTTGTCCATCGCCATCGGACTGGCCTTTTCAATGAAGGCCTGGGTCTGGGGAGGTCTGCCATGATGATGTATATCGAAGCTTTCTTTTTTGCTTTTTTGGCAACCATAGCCTTTGGAGTGCTGTTTCAGGGACCTAAACGGATTTTATGGTTAAGCGGTATCATTGGTGCTGTTGGCTGGGTCGTTTTTATTGCGCTGAAGAAGATGTTTCTCATCCATTCTTTTTCTGCTAATTTCCTGGCAACGGTCGCGATTGCCCTGCTCAGCGAAATCTTTGCCCGCGTATGGAGGGCGCCTGCAACTGTTTTTGAGATTCCGGCCATTATACCATTAGTGCCGGGGCTGGGTATGTATACTGGCATGCGGTATATTTTGCTTGATTATAGCAATTTCGGCAGTGAGGTGCTGATGGGGGCTGCCATGGATTCCTGTGCCATCGCTTTAGGTATCATGATGGTATCTGGCGCCTTCCGTGCTCTGAAGACCAGCAGCGAACTGGCCCGCCAGCACCGTCAGGACCTGTTGGGAACGGCTGTTTCGCCAGAACTGTATGTAACGGATCCGGAAGACGAAGAGTAGTAAATAACACAGCGCCAGAGTTACCCTGTAAGGGTGACTCTGGCGCTTGTCATTTTAACAAAGCAAACCGATTACTTACCCGTCTTCAATTCTGTCCAGCAACGGTCATACAACTCTATGGCGTCACCAACGTCATCTGTCCATTCGGAGTTTCCAATGTAATCTTTGGCGGTTTTCAGAATGGGGTCGTTTTTGAACTCTTCGCTGTGATATGGGGCTGCTGCCAGGTTAGGATCGTTATAACCGATATATTCATAGTTCTTGGCGCTGACTTTGGGATCATACAGGTAATTGATGAATTCCTGGGCCAGGGCTTTGTTCTTGGCGCCTTTGGGGATGGCAAAGCAGTCGGCCCAGATGCCGGTGCCTTCTTTGGGAACCACAAAGCCAATATTGTTGTTTTCCTTGAAGCTGAAGTAAGCGTCGCCGCTCCACATGGTGCCGATCCAGGCTTCTTCCGCAATAAATTTCTGCTTGATGGTATCCGTGTCATAAGCCAGGATGTTGGGAGACAGGGCTTTCAGGTCTTTCATGCATTCTGCCAGATGGTTTTTATCCACGCTGTTCAGGGAGTGTCCGTGCATCTTCATGGCAAAACTGATGACTTCCCGTACGTCGTTCAGCAGTACCACGCGACCCTTGTAGGCCGGGTTCCACAGATCCCGCCAGGAAGTAGGCGGCGTTTTTACGTATTTTTTATTATAAGCGATGCCCGTGATGCCCCAGGAATAGACAACGGAATGGGTTCCGGTGGGATCATAGGCAGGCGCCTGCAAGTCTTTGATGAGGTTTTTCGTATTGGGAATCTTGCTCATGTCCAGTTCTTCGAGCAGGTTGAGCTTCAACATGGTTGTTATCATGTAGTCGCTGGGCTGGATCACGTCATAGCGTGCTCCGCCAGCCTGAATTTTAGCCAGAAGTTCTTCGTTGTTGGCAAATACGTCATAGTTAATCTTGCAGTTGAATTTCTT
>DOSQ01000020.1 GCA_003512125.1 Acidaminococcaceae bacterium | reverse complement strand
TGTCGTACCATTGCATCAGCAAAGGGGTCCAGTCTGATTTTAAACAATGTCTCAAGTAATTGCCTCCAATAATTATTCTTGTTGACTAAATTTATTGTATCGCATTTATGGATTTTTGAAAACAAGTTCCGTTAACGAATGCGTTTTTTACTTTTTTTCAAAATCACCTTCGTTAACTTGAAAAAAGATGTAATTCTATGATAAAATAGGCATGTACGGGAGGGGCCGGAAATGAAACTGTATCCAAGAGAACATTATCTCCGTAAAATACGCGGGTTTTATCATGCAGCAGACTTGATAAAAGTGATTACAGGCGTTCGCAGATGCGGAAAATCATGCCTGATGGAAACCATTGCCGGGGAACTGCGTGAAAGCGGGGTTCCGCATGACAGCATCATTTATCTGGATTTAGACAGGAAAGAGTACAATAAAATAACAGAAGCAGCCCAATTGGAAGACCTCATTAATAAATTCTCTAAAACAAAGGGTCTGAAATATCTGTTCATTGATGAAGTGCAGAATGTGACCGGATTTGAAATGATGTTGAACGGGCTCCGGACAACCGGCGAATGGTCCATTTTTATAACCGGTTCCAACTCCTACCTTCTAAGCGGAGAAATCATCACCAAACTGACAGGACGCTATTTGGAGTTTGAAATGTTTCCCCTGAGTTTTGATGAATATGAAAACATGAAAGTGTTTTATGGCAAAAAGACTGACAGCAACCCTGCAAAAGAATTGCAGGATTATATTCTGGAAGGTGGTTTCCCAAGAGCGATATTTTTAGACAATATGGCTGACAAACGTACTTATGTCCGCGGACTCATCGCAGAAATATTCGAAAAAGATATTCGCAGGCGGCTGAAAATCCGCAACAAGTCCACCTTCGAAACCGTCCGGACCTATATCGTCAATAATTTTGGGGCAACGACCAGCCTGAACGGGCTGCGCAACGCGCTGGTGAAAAGCGGCACCCCTGTCACTGAAGCGACTGTATCCAGATACATAAAGGCCCTGACAGACGCTAAAATCTTATATGAATGCCCCCGTTTTGATCTGAAATCCAAAAAATCGCTGAACGGTGAAAAGAAATACTATCTGGCCGACCTTAGCTTTTACTTTACCCAGAATACGGATAACCGGATCAATTACGGACCGGTACTGGAGAATCTGACTTATATTTACGCCCGGGCACACGACTATGCTGTCAGTGTGGGCAGGATCGGAAAACTGGAATGTGATTTCATTCTAAGGGACAGCGCTATGCAATACTCGTATGTACAGGTAGCGTATACTATCGCGCTGTCCAAAGAAACAGAGGATCGTGAATACAGACCGTTGGAAGCCATCAGAGACAACTATACAAAGTATGTTGCCACGTTAGATCCGCTTCTGCAGCAGCGAAACGGTATCAGGCATATTAACCTTATCGATTTTATGAAAGACGGAAAACGGTTCTGACAACGAAAGAAATCATCGCTTTAACACGAAAAAAAACAACAAAAAACGGCGCTTTACGGCGCCGTTTTCCTTTTCCTTACATCTTCTGACTTGCAATCGCTTTTCGCACCTGCTTCATATTGCCGATATAATCATCCATACGACGCTGCATCACACCGGTATACAGACAGTCCAGAATCGCCAGATGCACCAGGCGGGACGCCATGGCCTCACTGCGGTAGCTGGTCTCCCGGGCCAGTCCCGTCAAAACCACATCCGCCAGCTTCGTGGCGGGGGATTTCAGGTAGCTGGTAATTAAAATGATCTTGCTGCCCCGGGACTGGGCCATCTCCAGCACCTTCAGCAGATCAATGCTGGCCCCGGTGTGGGAAATGGCGATCACCACGTCCTCCGGTTTTAAAAGAGAAGCCGATGCAATCTGCAAATGGGGATCGCTGTAGGCATGCACATCCAGACCGAATCGCATAAACCGGTGGGCGATATCCTGGGCCACGTTGCCGCTGCCGCCATAACCGTACGCATCGATCCGATCCGTATTCGCCACATAATCGATTGCCTGCTCCAATGCCTTGTAATCCAGCATCTTCTGCGTTTCCTGTAAGGCGTCGATCATATCCTGGAAGACCTTCCGTGTAATATCCCGGGGCGTATCATCCGCGTTCACTTCCTGGGACAGGGATTCCGCCGGGGAAAAGAGATCTCCCGCCAACGCCTGCTTCATGCCCTGAAAACCGCTGAAACCCAGCTTATGGCAGAAACGGAACACTGTGGCGTCCGCACTCGAAGTAGCATCTGCCAGTTCGCTCATTGTCATATGCATCACATCAGCCGGATTCTTCAATATATAATCCGCCAGCTTCTGTTCCGATTTAGTCAGTCCGTTATAGCTGCTGCGCAGTAACGGAAGACAGGTAGTCTGTTTGAAGTTTTCCATGGAAATCCCCCCAAAAGAAAAATGATATAAAATTGTCTGACGCCATTAATAGCTTTGACAATATTATATCATAATTGGAAAACATTGACTAAAATTGTATTCAAAAACAGCAGTATCTTGATAATAAAAAGATTACCTGGCATATCCAATGTTATTTGCCGAATAAACAATGACAAATTTCACGTTTTTTCCTTTTACCCTGCATAATAGTGTATTTCTCATCGTGTCAGCAGGATTTCCCGGGGTCTGCGCAGTATAAATCTCAATTCCCGGATTATACGGAACGGAAACCGTTAATGCGCACCCATTCTTATTTTTATAAACCACGGTCAGGTCTTTAAAAAAGTCAAGTTTACAGGTATTGTAAAAATAACGGTAAGCAGCCCCTCCCGTCAATTCAGCCGTCCTTCCGTCCAGGTTGCAATCCACTTCATCTTCACTGTGAAATGTCCATTCATAAATATGCTCAGCTGACGCCCGTATCTCCGTACAATCTTTCACAAACTGCCCTTCCAAAGTCAACGAACGACTGACGGAATCTATACCGGGCCACTCTTCTGTAAATGCTACTACCCCATAATCCGTTTCCCTGATTGTTGTGTTTACCAGGGTATCCGGTTGCTTCCCGTCAACACTGATACTGTTATGAGCTAAAGAAGTCCGCAGCCAGGAATCATTCACCGGAGAACCGTATCCGGTCGTCCCAAGGTCCAATAAGAATGGTGGAACGATAATCGAAAACATATCTTTATGACTATGGGAAATAGTACAGGAACCACTTTTTAAGAAAACCGGAAACGGTTTTGAAAGCAGAACCATATGATGATCAAACAAAAACCGGCGGTTGTCTGTCAGCCTGGTTTCATACAGTAATGTTCCGGGTTCCCTAAAAACGTCCGGAAAGCGGCGTCTGATATTCCCGGCTATTTCAAGAAGCCTTGAGTTGTGAGTGATAGCCGCGGCCCTTATAATCTGCAAAGCATACTCTTTAAGCGTAACCGGATACCAGCTGTCATTAACAGCTAAAATATGATACCCGTCATAAACTGCAGGCATCACACTGTCATACATTTTCTCCAAAAGCAACACAAGCTGGCTTTTTGGGGCACTGCCAAAATACAGTTCGCAAAAATAAGTAAGCGCGTCAAGCAGATAATAGTGATAATGGAAAGAACCTTCATACCAGAGGAAGTCCTTTGTCAGTCCTCTTTCCAACTGTTTGTACAGGCCATGATCACCATGAAGCGCTTTATCAATCAGCTCCGGCCGATTAAACGTAATGCCGATCATGCCCACACAGGCCTGAATCCACACAGAGATATTCTGAACCGATTCCCCTTGAGGAAGAAGCAGGCGGACCATAGGAGCAAACAG
>DOSQ01000033.1:2372-2968 GCA_003512125.1 Acidaminococcaceae bacterium | reverse complement strand
GTTTTGCAAATACGTTGCCGCCGCTGTATTTACTTTTAAAAAAGCAGTGAATTAGTGAGTTTAAAAAGAAAATATCCCGCTTACTCTTCTATCACCAACCGCTGCTCTGACGGCGCCGTCAGGTGCGGATGGGCGGAAAAATATTCTTCCAGCACACTGTGGCTCTGGGTAGCGACCACCTTCGGCATACCGTTTGGCGTGAATTCCGCTTCACTGATATCCAGACCCGTCTTCAGGTTTTTAAAATGGTACTCGTGCATGCCGATCCGCAGCGTTTCGTCATCGCCGACTTCCCGGCCGTGCATGGTGATGCTGGTGACCTTCTTCCGCGTTTTATTGTAGACGACCCGCAGCCCTTCGGAGAGCTGGTAAAATTCCGTATGCTTATCGGGGTCAAAGGCATCGTCCCGCAGCATATATTCCATCATATGGCGGAACTGCCGGCCCGTCACGATATACCGGTACACCTCTTCATTAAACGGATGCATCTCCTGCATATCCTTCAGGGTCATGAGCGGTCCCAGAAACGGGTTGCGCAGGCTTCCGGACGCTTCCAGCATGATGTCCAGGCCCAGAGACTCCTTAAAGGCGTCAGC
>DOSQ01000033.1:0-2192 GCA_003512125.1 Acidaminococcaceae bacterium | reverse complement strand
ACTTCATCTTCCGGACAGTGCTCCGGCGTGATGGGGATCAGCTGCCAGGTATAGCTGTCGATGCAGTTCCGGTCGGTGTCCACCATGATGTCGAACCGGCCGATCTGGTCAGTACCGGAAGCTGCCTGCACAATGGGAATCCCGTTTACTTCGACGGGTCTTTCCAGCAATGTGTGACTGTGCCCGCCGATAATCAGGTCCACACCCCAGCGGGGATCCAGCATGGCAGCCAGTTCCTGGTCCGACTCGATCCCGATATGGGTAAGCAGCACGGTAAAATCAATATCTTCCGTCCGGTACGCGTCGCAGATGCGCCCTGCTTCAGCCGCGGCTTCCCGGATATCCACCAGGGTACCGATCAGGTTTTCCAGTCTGGTTTTCTGCAGCACGTCTTCCGTCAGGATACCGATAAACAGCACCTTCATCCCGTCGATCTCCAGTATTTTATGAGACCGGAACAACCGTCTCCCATTGCTTTTTACAAACAGGTTGGCGTTGATGATGGGAAAGTTGGCGCACTTTTCCAGAAAGAGAAGATGGGCCAGCCCATAATCCACTTCATGGTTGCCGATCGTCACCACGTCCGGCGCCAGCAGGTTCATGATCTCAATGGTGGAGATCCCTTTAAACTCCGAATCAATGAGGGACCCCTGGAACATGTCGCCTGCGATCGCATATACAACATTCTGCTCTTCCCGGCGTACCTTGTTGACATAGCCGGACAGCATGGAAACGCCGCCTACCAGCGTATCATTCACCTTTTCATCCAGAAAATCACCGTGCAGATCGTTGGAATGAAGCAACGTCAGCTTTTTCAGATGTTTCATCGGAATTCCTTTCTGCCCTGACCGGCCAGATTGTTGATTCAGGTATGGGAAGACGCGTTTCCGTAAGGAAACACGGATCATTTCCCTTTGCGGACAGGCTTTACTACGCCTGCCATACATACTTGGTGATCACGTCGATGCAGGAGAGCCGTCCGCCTTCCAGACAGGCCCCTGTATCGCATAATATGATGTGGTTGTCCCGGATGACCGGGTACATATCCCAGATCACATCCGGCCACAGGTTTTTCCGGTTCTGGATGGGCGTATGCCCCACCACAACGGTTTCCCGGCCCTGATACCCGTTATAAAACTCATCCCGGATCCAGAGCAGGTCCTCTTCCTTCTGCTGCTCCAGCGGCACACCCGGTTTTACCCCCGCATGGCAGAAATAATACTCGCCGATGCGATAGAATAACGGCAGGTTACGGGCGTAATCCAGCCGGTGCTGCAGCGCCTTTTTCCCCAGCGCCTGCAGCTGGGGCAGGGTTTTGTCCCCGCCGTAGGCAAGCCACTGGCTGGTCCGGTTTAACAGACGGATCTCCAGATCGTCTTTTGCTTCAGCCAGGGCATCAAAATAATCCAGCATCTCCCGTTCATGGTTTCCCATCAGATACATGACCGAATCCGGATGCTTCTTCTGCAGGTGCATCGCATAATCGAAGCACGCCAGGGATTCCGGTCCCCGGTCGATCAGGTCGCCGAGAAAGATCAGGATATCCTGTGCCGGATCGAATTTGATGCGGCGCATCAGCGTTTTCAGTTTAAGATATTGGCCGTGTACATCCCCAATGGCCATCACCCGGCTGCCAATCATACTGTTCCTCACACTCTGTAACTTTTACACACCGCATATCTGCCTTTCGCGTTTTCCTGCAGACAAAAGCGGTATGTAATGTTATGATTAATAAAACCACACTTTTTAATCAGCATTTCTTTGCTATTATTTTAACCGATTTTTCACTATTAGGAAAGTATTGAATAAATTGTCATAGAATTGTCAAAAATAGCAGGTATACTGTCTCTGAAAATGGAATACGAATATGGAACGTAACGAATCTGCAAGGAGGTAACGCATATGAAAAACTGGAATAAAACCGCGGCAGGATTTCTGGCTGTTTCTCTTCTGGCAGCAGGCCTTGCCTGCCCCGTACCGGCAGGTGCGGCAGCTGTTAATCAGAAAACCGTTGTATCTTCCGAATATAAAGAAGGCGCTGTAATCCCCGCTTCCAAATCCGAAGCCATGCGGCTGGCAGCAAAAGAACAGGCCCTGTCCCAGTATTATATTACCAGCGGAAAAAAGCTGAACAAAGCCATTTCCACGCTGGAAGGGCTTCCCTCTTCCAAGACAGGCCTGGATGCCGGCAA
>DOSQ01000170.1:737-2828 GCA_003512125.1 Acidaminococcaceae bacterium | reverse complement strand
TATAAAGTCAAAGTTGCAAAGAAAAAGATTTCGCAAAACCGTCCACGATTGCTATTTCATGGATTTATCCGCCTGTGGCTTCGAAACTCGGGGCTTCGCCCCTCAAACAGTCTCGCCACCGCGGCGAATTTCGTCTCTTGAAATGACGCAAACCCACACTATGTTTTGTTTAAATCTTTTTACATCAAAAGACTTTATTAAAAAGTATTTATAAAATTATTTGGAGATTTTATGCCCGGCACATTATATTTAGTAGCGACCCCCATCGGAAATTTAGGTGATATGACGCCGCGGGCGGTGCAAACGTTGACGGACGCTGATTTAATTGCGGCGGAAGACACGCGGCGCACGCTGCAGCTGCTGAACCATTTTTCCATTAAGGGCAAGCTGATCCATTATGATGAAAACAATAAAGAGAAACAGGGGCCTGTGTTGTTGCAGGAACTGCTGGACGGAAAAAATATTGCCCTGGTGACCGATGCGGGCTTTCCGGGAATTTCGGATCCGGGGGAAGCCATGGCGAAGCTGGCGATTGAAAACGGCGTCACGGTTGTGCCGGTGCCGGGGGCCAATGCCTGCCTTACGGCGCTGGTGGCTTCGGGCCTGCCTTCCACCCCGTTCTTCTTCGGAGCGTTTTTGCCGAAAAGTAAAAAGAACCGGAAAGAGCAGTTGGAAAAATGGAAATGGATCCCGGCTACGGTTGTGTTATATGAAGCGCCCCACCGGATCGTGACAGTGCTGGAAGAAATCCTGGCAATCTGGGGCGACCGGCAGATGGCGTTCGGCCGGGAACTGACCAAGCTGCACGAAGAGTTTTGGCGGGGAAGTGTTTCACAGGCGATATCGTATTTAAAGGAAAACCTGCCCCGGGGCGAATTTGTGCTGGTAATCGCCCAGGCAGAAGAAAAGCCGCCGGATGACGCAGACAACACAGATCCGCTGGACGCAGTGAAGGAAAGAATCGCGCAAGGCGTACCCAAAAAAGAAGCATTAAGCGAAATCGCAAAACAGTTTAAAATTCCCAAACGGGATTTATATAACCGCTTGATTCAGGAGCAGGAAAAAGAGTAAAATATAAGATATAGAAAAATTTTTCTGTTTGCAAAAAATTCTGTTTGCTGGATCATTCGGGAACATGAGAGAAAAATTAATAAAACAGTTAATACTTCTGCAATGCAGATACCTATATTAAAAGGAAGAAGGGCATATTATGGAAAAGAAACCGTTTTTTATTACCACACCGATTTATTATCCCAGTGAGAAGCTGCACATCGGCCACGCGTACTGCACGACCGTAGCGGATTCGATTGCCCGGTATCACCGCGCCAAGGGGGAAGATGTATTTTTCCTCACCGGCAGCGACGAACACGGACAGAAGATCCAGCGCAAGGCAGAAGAGCTGGGTATCACCCCGATTGAATATGTAGATAAGATCGTGGCTACCTTCCAGAGCCTGTGGAAACGGCTGGAAGTAACCAATGACGATTTTATCCGCACCACCCAGGAACGCCACGAAAAAGTGGTGCAGGCTGTGATGCAGCAGATTTACGACCAGGGGGATATTTATAAGAAAAATTACGAAGGCTGGTACTGCGTGCCCTGCGAATCCTTCTGGACCGAACACCAGCTGGTAGACGGCAAATGCCCTGACTGCGGCCGTCCGGTAGAAAAAATGCAGGAAGAAAGCTATTTCTTCAAGATGAGCAAGTACGCGGACCGTATGCTGCAGTACATTGACGAGCATCCGGACTTTATCCAGCCGGTAGCCCGCCGCAACGAAATGATCAACTTCATCAAACAGGGACTGGAAGACCTGTGCGTGACCCGTACGTCCTTTGACTGGGGTATCAAAGCGCCTTTCGATCCCAAGCACGTTGTGTATGTATGGTTCGATGCCCTGCTGAACTATATGACTGCCATCGGTTACAAAGCGGATGACGCTATGTTCAAGAAGTACTGGCCTGCGGATATCCATCTGGTAGGTAAGGAAATCGTGCGTTTCCATTCCATCATCTGGCCCATCATGCTGATGGCCATGGGCGAAGCCATCCCGAAAAAAGTGTACGGCCACGGCTGGCTGGTGGTGGACGG
>DOSQ01000170.1:0-611 GCA_003512125.1 Acidaminococcaceae bacterium | reverse complement strand
GCGGATGCCATCCGGTATTTCCTCCTGCGGGAAATCAATCTGGGCAGCGACGGCAACTTCAGCCGTGATGCTCTCATCAACCGCATCAACGCGGACCTGGCCAACGATCTGGGCAACCTGCTGTACCGCACCGTCAGCATGGTGGAAAAATATCACGGCGGCGAACTGAAAAACTGCCCGGCCGCGGTGCAGGATGTAGATACCGCCCTGATCAAACTGGCGGAAAGCACATTGGTTTCCTATCAGGAACATATGGACAAGATGGAAATCAATGATGCCATCAAAGCCGTATGGGCCCTGATTGCCAGTGCCAACAAATATATTGACGACACGGCGCCCTGGAAGCTGGCGAAAGATCCGGCGGACGATGACCGCCTGCATCTGGTGCTGTACAACCTGGCGGAAGTGCTGCGCTTTGTGGCCGTGATGATCGAGCCCTTCATTCCGGGGACTACGCCGGAAATTCTGAAGCAGCTGGGACTGGAAGTGAAGGAACAGAACCTGCTGGAAGATCTGCAATGGGGCGGTATCGCCGACGGAACCAAAGTGGTGAAAGGCGAACCCCTGTATCCCCGTATCGATGTGCTGCCGGACGGCCGTACCCTCATCGG
>DOSQ01000108.1:2949-9091 GCA_003512125.1 Acidaminococcaceae bacterium | reverse complement strand
TTATTAGTTTTTGCCTCGTTCAGCTTGAACCGGTCTCTTTAAAAATGCCGGAAGCCCAATTCCAGTCAATGACAGTATCCTTTTGATGCGAACCGTTCAGTACGGAACTGTATTTATCAATTAATTGATTATAAACATTCGCTACATGCTGGTCGAAAGAAACCGTAGCAGTCTGACTGCTGTTTTTATCCTCATACATAAGGCCCATTTCCCGTGTTTCCCGGTTAAACAGGAAACTTGCTCCTTTTACGCGGAACCCGTATTCAGCCAGCTGCCTTTCAGCCTGAGCGCCTAACATGACTTTTGTGAGTTCGACCAGTCTGTCATCCAGCCCGGCATCCAATATAGCCAGCTTTTCCAGGAAATCCTTATGGGTCCGCACGATCCGGCATCTGTAATTAGTTAATGCATTAAGCAGTGCTGCATCTCCGGCTTGTTCTGCACCGGAATCGGGACTTTTATCTTGCTGTTTGCCGTTCAATATGGTTCCCAGTATTTGCTCAACGGGTTCTATATCTTCATCTTCCGGAACGTAATAGATAAACAGGGAACGGTCCATCTGATGATAAAGAAATGAGTAATTGATTGTTGATGTCTGCCCGCAGTAAGGGCAGCAGAATCGGAACAGGGAAAGATTACGGACCTGTTCGAATGTATCCGGATCGGTATTTGTGTTAATGCTGTTCCAGATATTAAAATAAGCTGTACGGTGGCAATGTGGGCAAAGTATCATTTTCTTTGTAACATCAGACATTTGAATCTCTCCTTGCTGTAGTAATTGCTGTAAAAGTACTGAGAGGAATCAGGCCTGTTTTGCAATGCGAGTCTTCCGAAAACTCTTTTTCATTATACCATGATATTTTCAAAAAAAGGAAGATGCGGGGTTACTTGTTTCTGTTCTGCAGTTTTTCTTTTGACTGCAGGGTATGATATAATCAATCGGAAACAATCAACAGGTTTTATATAATCTGAAAAAGATTTAAAAAGAGTAATGCAACCGGGACAAGCATTTACAGATGACGCTGAATGAAGTTTGTCCAGGAAACAGTACTGAAAAATAATAAATTAAGAAAGGCAATTTAATGATATGCAAACACTTTATATTGCAGAAAAACCGGACATCGCCAATGCCATCGCAGGCTACCTGTGGCCGTCCGGCGGTTATAAAAAAGGCACAGGTTTTTACTGCAAGGACGACACAATCGTTTCCTGGGCGGTAGGGCACCTGCTGGAGCTGGCGACGCCGGAAGCCTATGATAAACGGTACGCAAAGTGGAGCAATTACCGTATTTTTCCGGAGACGTGGAAACATGAGGTGATTTCCCGTTCCAGTGCCCAGTTTAACGTGCTGGAAGACCTTTTAAAAACAGCCGGTCTGGTCATTCATGCGGGCGATCCGGACCGGGAAGGACAGTTATTAATTGAAGAAATTTTGCATTACTGCAACTACAAAGGAAAGGTGCAACGGCTTCTCATCAACGCCAAGGACAATGTCAGCATGAAGCGGGCGTTTGAGAGTATTGAAGACAATGCAAAATATGAAAACCTGTACGCAGCGGGTCTGGCACGGGAGCAGGCCGACTGGCTGGTGGGGATCAACCTGACCCGCTGTTATACTACCAATGCGTCAAAGTTTTCGCCGGGAGCCGTCTGGAATATCGGGCGTGTGAAGGTGCCGACACTGGCATTAGTAGTCAACCGGGAAAAAGAGATCAGGAATTTTAAAGTACGCAAATATTATGAACTGAAAGCGGCTTTTACGAAAGACAGAATAAAGTTTACTGCATTATGGCAGCCGGATGAGAAAAAGATTGCGTTAGACGAAGAAGGAAGACTGTTAGATAAACAGACAGCGGAAGCCGTTCGGGAAAAGGTACTTCCTGCGGACGGAATCGTACAGAAGGTGACGCGGAAAAAGGGAACGGAGGCGCCGCCTTTGCCGTATTCTTTGGATACGCTGCAGGTCGAGGCCAACGCCCGTTTCGGGATTTCACCCAAACAGGCGCTGTCCACGGTGCAGTCATTATACGAGAAAAAGTTTGTGTCTTACCCCCGGTCCGACTGCAACTATATTCCCCGGGCCCAGCATAAGGATGCACTCCGCATTCTGAGAAGTCTGGCCTCCCGTAATGTGCGGGGCGCTGCAACGGCAGATGTTTCCCTGTACTCCAGGGCGTGGAATGATAAAAAAGTAACGGCTCATCACGCCATCATTCCCACTGGGGAGATACCGCAGCAACTAAGTGCCACGGAAGAGAAAATCTATACCATGATTGCGGAGCGGTATGTGATGCAGTTTTATCCGCCCTGTGAGTTTGAAACCATTACCTTTGAAATCCTGCTTAAGGACGAACTTTTCAAAGGAAGCGGCAAAGCCATTTTAAAACCGGGCTTCAAAGCGATGTTTACGAGCCAGAGTAAAAAGAAAGATACTGCTGACACTGACACGGATGAGGAAAACCTGTCCCTGCCCGACCTGGTAAAAGACGAAAACCTGGGCAAGCCGGACGCGGTAGATCTGCTGGAAAAAGAAACGAAACCGCCCAAACGCTTTACGGAAGGTACATTGTTGGCAGCTATGGCTAACATCTACCGCTTCATGGATCCGAAGAATCCCAACCGGGAGAAACTGAAGGAAGTGAAAGGCATCGGCACGCCTGCCACCCGCGATACCATCATTTCCGAACTGCAGGGCGTCCGTGCCGGCAAACAGAGCCAGATGCCCTTCATGGAAAAAGTGAAGAAAGAACTGGTACCCACGGAACTGGGGTTCCGGCTCATCGACAACGTGGACGTAACCCTCACGAAGCCGGACACGACAGCGGAAATGGAATTTGCCCTGGCGGAGATTGCGGCAGGGGAAGGTTCCGTGGAAAAATTCAAAAAAGATATTTACGACACTATCGACCGGAATATCGAGTACGCGGAAGCGCATCAGTTCCCGGGAGATAACCTGATAAAATGCCCAATTTGCCAAACAGGAAATCTGGTGAAGCATTATTCCCGGAAAACAAAGAAAACATTTTTTGTCTGTGATAATGCGGCGTGCGTGTCGCCGGTGACGGGCAAGCCTGTCTATTATGATGTGGATAAAAAGGGACAGCCGGTACTGAAGAAGAAGCAGGAAGAAACGCCGGCGAAGACATTTACCTGTCCGGTCTGCGGCAAAGAAACGCTGCGATGCCATTACTCCCCCAAAACGAAACAGTATTTTTATGTCTGTGACGATAAAACCTGTGTATCGCCGGTGACAAAGAAGACCGCGTACTATGCCACGGACAAAGCAGGGGACCCGGTGATTGAACACTGCCCGAAAGACAACGCAATCTTGGAAAAAAAGAAAAGCCGGTACGGTTATTTCTGGGCCTGCCCGCAGTGCAGGACGATTTATAAAGACAGTAAAGGAAAGCCGAAGATTTGAAAAGGTTGTGCTGTGTTACGTCGCGAACCCGGCGTACTGCGTCATATACAAATCATAGTATTTCTGCCGGCGTGCCAGCAGTTCGTCGTGACTGCCCTGTTCCACGATGCGTCCCTGGTCCAGCACTACGATCAGGTCCGCATCCCGGATGGTGGAGAGGCGGTGGGCGATGACGATGCTGGTGCGACCTTTCATGACTTCCAGCATAGCGTCCTGGATAGCCTTTTCCGTACGGGTATCCACGTTGGAAGTGGCTTCGTCCAGAATAAGGATGCGCGGGTTGGCCACAAAGGCCCGGGCGATGGCCAACAGCTGTCGCTGGCCCTGGCTGATGTTTTCCCCGGCACCGGTCAGCAGGGTTTCATAGCCCTGGGGCAGCAGTTCGATCATTTCATGGCAGCGGCTCATCTCCGCTGCTTTTTTGATTTCCGCTTCCGTTGCGTTTTCGTTGGCGTACTGCAGGTTACGGTGGATGGTATCGGAGAACAGGACCGTGTCCTGCAGCACGATGGCAACATGCTTGCGCAGACTGTCCCGGGTGATTTCTTCTACGTTTTGATCATTGATCCAGATGGCACCTTTGTCCGCATCGTAGTAGCGCATCAGCAGGTTGACCACGGTAGATTTGCCGCTGCCGGTAGAGCCTACCAGCGCCACCTTTTTGCCGGCGGGGATGGTGAGGTTGAAATCCTTCAACACCGGTTTGCCCTGTACGTAACCGAAATCCACATCTTCGAAGCGGACGGAAACATGTTCCTGGTCTTCCCATACCAGTCCGTAGAGATCCTCGCTGGTCTCGTCCAGTACCTGGAAGACCCGTTCGGCGCCGGCGATGGCGGATTGCAGCTGGCCGTAGATCTGGGCGATTTCGTTGATGGGACGGCTGAACTGTTTGGCGTACACGATGAAGGCGGAAATGACGCCCACGGAGATCATGCCGTGGATGGCAAAGTAGCCGCCGAAAGCTGCGATGACGACAAAACCGATGTTGCCGATGCAGTTCATGACCGGGGCCATGATGCCGCTGCAGACCTCGGTGCGGATACCTGATTTTGTGAGTCTGTCGGAAATGTCACAGAATTTTTCCGCGGACCGGTCCTGCCGGTTATAGGCTACAACAGTACGGTAGCCGTTGACGATTTCTTCTACGGTTCCATTCATACTGCCCAGCAGAGTCTGCCGTTCTTTGGAGTATTTGCGCACAAAGGAAGACAGCAGACGGGTAACGATGACAGTTAGGAAGATGGTACCGCAGCTTAACAGTGCCAGCTGCCAGCAGTACCACAGCATGATGGCCGCTGTGCCGATGATGGTCAGCACGCCGCTGAACAAAGAGGGCAGGGCCTGGGAAACAGTGGTGGAGATGTTTTCCACGTCGTTGGTCATGCGGCTCATCACGTCGCCGTGGGAATGTGTATCCGTGTACTTGACAGGCAGGTCGATGACCTTGCCGAACAGTTCCTCCCGGAACCGTTTTACAATGCGAAGGCTCAGTTTCGCACTGAAGACACCCTGGGCCAGTCGCATGAGGCTCACTGCCAGATAGGTCGCCAGCATGAAGACCAGTGTCGTTTTCAGATCACCGTTACGTTGTCCGGCGATGATATCCACCGCGTTACTCTGGAGCATGGGCGCGTAGATACCCGCAAGGGTACCGCCCAGCACTGCTGCCAGCATACCGAAAACCAGCTTTTTTTCTTTTATGAAGTAGGAAGCGATGCGTTTTAAGGTCCAGCCTATGTCTTTGGCGTATTCCGTTTCCGCGAACCGGTTGCCGCGGCGGGGTCCGATGCCGGGCTGCGGGGCCTGGCTGTTAATTTCTTTAGCCATGTGCGCTCACCTCCTCTCCAGTCCGGGAAGAGTGCGTTACAGTATTCTCTTTTTCCTGCGCCGCATTTTGCGATTGTATCTGTGAAACAAAATTCTCTTTTACTTCCGTTGGAGTGATATTTTGTGTTTGTACTGCATTTTTGTGTTGTGACTGTAGCACCCTTTCATTTTGGCTTATGATTTCCTCTTGTTTTATATCGCCTACCTGGGACTGATAAATATCCTGGTAAATAGCACAGTTCTTTAACAGGTCCTTATGGGTTCCTTCTGCAACGACTGCTCCGTTTTCCAGTATTAAAATGCGGTTAGCGCGCCGTACGGAAGCGATGCGCTGCGCTACGATGATCTTTGTACTGTCAGGACTTGTTTTTGCCAGTTCGTTATAAAAGTTGGCTTCCGTTTTCAGATCCAGCGCGCTGGTAGCATCGTCAAAGATCATAATGGGAGATTCTTTCAACACGGCCCGGGCCAGCGCAACACGCTGCTTCTGCCCACCGGAGAGGCTCATGCCCCGTTCGGCTACAACAGTATCATACCCCTGTTCCAGCGGCGCGATAAATTCATGGGCCTGGGCGATATGGGCTGCATGTTCGATTCTGTCGTTTTCGGCGTCCGGATTTCCCCAGGCGATATTTTCTTTCACTGACGTACTGAACAGTTCACTTTTCTGCAGCGCGACAGCGACCCTGCTGCGGAGATCGCTGACTTTGTAGTCCCTCACGTCTACGCCGTCGATGCGGACGCTGCCTTCCGTTACGTCGTAAAAACGGGGGATGAGATTGATCAGCGTGGTCTTGCCGCTGCCGGTGGAACCCATGATGGCGACGGTCTCACCGGGTTCAATGGTGAGATTAATGTGTTCCAGTACATTTTTGTTGCTGCCGGGATAGG
>DOSQ01000108.1:0-2829 GCA_003512125.1 Acidaminococcaceae bacterium | reverse complement strand
TTTTCAAAATTTATTGCAGAAATATTGCCGTCGGCATTTTCATAATAGGTTCCGTCTTTAATTTCCGGTTCCAGATGCAATACTGCCGCCAGCCGTTTCCAGGAAATAAAACCCCGGGAAATGTTCTGGAACAGCATCATCAGCATCATGATGCCCATTAACAGCTGTGTCGTGTAGGTGATAGCTGCCATGATGCTGCCGGGGGAAGCGGTTCCTTCCAGCACATCTCTGGCACCGTACCAGAGAATGGCCGCGATGGTCAGGTTCATCAGCATGTTGACCACGGGGCCCATAAACGCGAGTGTCAGCAGGACTTTCAGCTGGGTTTTGATCAGATCGCCATTGGCCTTGCCGAAACGGAGTTTTTCATAGGTTTCCCGCACGCAGGCCTTGATGATACGGATAGCGGAAATATCTTCCTGCAGCACATCGTTCACAATGTCCAGTTTTTCCTGCTGCAGGGCAAATAGCGGGTTTACCTTGCGCAGACAGAAGGCCATAGTGCCGATGATGAAGGGCAGGGCGCACAGTACGATAAAGGCAAAATCCGGACTGAGGGTATACATAAAGTACAGGCTGCCGATGGTCATCAGCACTGTACGTACCATTCCCCGTACAAACTGGGCGATGAGCCGTTCCACCTGGGTCACGTCGTTAGTGATACGGGTGATGAGGGAACCGGCGCCGAAGCTTTCAATCTGGGGAAAGGAGAACGTCATGATTTTTCGGAATGTATCTTTGCGAAGGTCGTTGCCCATGTTCTGGCTGGCCATGTTGACGAACACATTGTTCAGGGAACCGAAGCAGCAGCCGATAAGGACCATGCCGATCATCTGGGTACCTAGGCGCCAGACCAGTTCCAGGTTGCCCACACCGTTGTTGTTCAGTCCCAGCACCCCGTCATCCACGATGCGGCGCATCAGGCCCGGCTGTATTAAATCCATCAGCACCTCGCCGCCCATGAACAGCGCGGCGATGATTGCAAAATGTGCATAACGTTTTATGTATTGCCACATAATAAATCCTTTATTTCCAAATCCGTTTGCCTCAATTTACAAAATACCCGGCCGCACAGGAGTACAGACCGGGTGTTAATAAAGAAATTGGAATCAGAATCGGAAGTCCCGTTCCCCGCCTTCGATGCGTTCCAGATATTTCACCAGAGCGGAACGGACTTTTTCATTGGGGATGGTGGGAATCTCCCTGGCAATCATAGCGTTGCCTTTTTTGCGTGTTTCTTCCGAGGCGTAGTCCACCAGAAACTCTTTCAGCGTCATCAGCGCGTTGGGGTGGCAGCAGTTTTGGATCTGCCCCGTCTTGCACAGGCTCATGAAACGGTCGCCGGTGCGGCCCGCCCGGTAACAGGCAGTACAGAAGGACGGGATAAAGCCCATATCCATGAGCCAGGCGATGACTTCATCCAGCGTGCGCTGGTCAGATACATCGAACTGCTCCGTGTCGTGGGGACGTTCCGGTTCGTCGTAACCGCCGACGGAAGTACGGGATGCGCCGGAAATCTGGGAGATACCCAGATGCAACGCCCGGGCACGCACTTCCTGGCTTTCCCGGGTGGAGATGATCATGCCGGTGTAGGGAACGCTGATGCGGATCAGGGCGATCAGCTTGGCAAAAATATCATCGGAGATTCCGTTGTCAAAGACGGAAGGATCGATATCGTCCGCCTTTTTGATGCGGGGCACGCTGATGGTGTGGGGGCCTACGCCGTGGACCGCTTCCAGATGTTCCGCATGCATTAAGAGACCGGCGAATTCATAACGGTACAGTTCCAGCCCGAACAATACGCCCAGGCCCACATCGTCGATGCCGCCCTCCATGGCCCGGTCCATGGCTTCCGTATGGTAGTTGTAATCATGCTTGGGGCCGAAGGGATGCAATTTCAGATAGCTTTCCTTATGGTAGGTTTCCTGGAACAGGATGTACGTGCCGATGCCCGCTTCTTTCAGTTTGCGGTAATTCTCCACCGTAGTGGCCGCAATGTTCACATTGACACGGCGGATGGCGCCGTTTTTGTGCTTGATGGAATATATCGTTTTAATGCATTCCAGAATGTATTCGATGGGATTATGGAACGGATCTTCGCCGGCTTCCAGCGCAAGGCGCTTGTGCCCCATATCCTGCAGCGCGATTACCTGACGCTTTACTTCTTCCTGCGTCAGCTTTTTCCGGGGGATGTTTTTATTGATGCTGTGGTACGGGCAGTACACACAGCCGTTGATACAGTAATTGGAAAGGTACAGCGGGGCGAAAAGGACGATGCGGTTGCCGTAAAACGCTTTCTTGATTTCTTCCGCCAGTTTAAACATCTTTTCGTTTAATGCAGGATCTTCGCAGGCCAGAAGGACAGAAGCTTCACGGTGGGTGAGGCCGGTGCAGTTCAGCTGCCCGTTGGTCCAGCGGGGCCGGGCTTTTTCCAAAAGGCCTTCGATCAATTCTTTGTTATCTTTGTTGGCGTCAGCATAGGCCAGCGTGTCCAGAATTTCCTGATGGTCGATAAACTCATCGGCCAGTAATGACTTGGGGTTATACATAATGGAATCCTTCTTTCTTTAGAACAGTCTAATAAAAAAATCTTTGCGTTATTTCATTTGTACGTTAAATTCGCGTGCAAATGCTTTACATTCTATTACAATATTTTACTCTTAAAATGCATGGATGTAAAGAAAGGACAGATGATTTCGTGTTTATACGAAAAATCGAAAAAAATTTGCGAAAAACCGTAAACTGTGCTACAATACTTTTCGTACAATTTAAGAATGCGCCTGTAGCTCAGTGGATAGAGCACCGGTCTCCGGAACCGGGTGCGGAGGT
>DOSQ01000105.1:3993-5738 GCA_003512125.1 Acidaminococcaceae bacterium | reverse complement strand
CTGACACCGGATGGGGACAAATGCACACTGACTGCCACAGGCTCCGGCACTACATTGGTCTATGCTGTCTCGGAAGACGGCGGTTATTCCGCCTCCTGTGAAGTGACCGTCCACTGTGACCATGTTTATGAGACAGACTGGACCGTGGACACGCCTGCAAAGATGTACTCCACCGGATATAAGTCCCATCACTGTAAGAACTGCCAGGTTTACAAAGACCGCACGGCGATCCCCGGAATCCGGTCTGTGTCCTTGAACACGACCAGGGTATTTGGCGACGGTACCCAGAGGACGCCGACAGTGACAGTCACTGACTCTGACGGGAACAAGCTCGTCAAGGGTACAGACTACACGGTCAAGTACTCCTCTTCGGAGAGGAAGGCCGTAGGAGATTACGCCGTAACTATAGATTTTAAAGGCGCATATGAAGGGTCCGAAGAGAGGACCTTTGATATTGTCGATACGGTCACCGGTTTCTATCGTTACAATTCTTCATTGGGACAGGCCGAATTCAGGTGGGATGCGCTGGACGGCGCCGCCGGCTACAGGTTCTATCGCAAGGAGGGAGCATCCGGTAAATACCAGGTTCTCGCGACTTTGAAGAAAGCCGTGACGACCTACACGGATACGAAGGTCGTTCCCAATAAAGAATACTATTATGCCGTTGTCCCCTATAACGCCAACAAAACCGGGAAGAAGGGCAGCGAGCTTTACCTGAACGCAGCCATCAACGTACCTTCTTTATATGTATATACGGATGATGAGACCGGTCTTCCCTATGCCAATATCTATTATTCATCGAATTACAGCGGCTATCAGCTGTATCGGTCAGCCAGCGCAGGCGGCAAATACTCCCTGGTGACGACTGCCGCCTACGGGACTTTTTACGATAGCGGCCTGACGGTCGGCAAGACCTATTATTACAAGGCAAGAGCTCTGGCATACTATAATGGCAAAGCTTATTACAGCGACTATACATACGAACACAGCATAGAAGTCATCGTTCCCGCCCCTGATTCACCCACGGTCTCCGCTTCCGGCAACAACCAGACCTATGTTGAATGGAAAGCTTCCCGGGGCGCGGCGGGATATGACGTCTATCGCAGTGAATCCAGCTACGGCACCTATACAAAGATCGGATCCACGAAAAACACCTATTACGCGGACAAGGGACTTACGGCAGATAAATACTACTATTATAAAATCGAGGCCTTCCGCACAATTTCCGGGAAGAATTACTACAGTCCCATGAGTTCCTACGGCTCCGCAAAAACGGGATTCTCAAAACCCTACGGAGTGACGATTTCCAGCAAAAACCTGACCACGACACTCATCAAATGGAAAAAGCCCGCAAATGTCACCGGCGTGGAGCTCTCCTGCTATGACAGCAGCGTGGGCGACTACAAGGTACTGTCCAATCAGGCCGCTGCGTCCGGGTCCTATACGCACACGAAGCTCGACTCGACCAAATCGTACGACTACCGGCTCCGTTCCTACAAGACCGTGAGCGGGGAAAAAGCCTACAGTGACGGCGTCTTCAACAGCTTCAAGCCGCAGATCGCCGCAGCGACCAGCCTCAAGGCGCATAACGTATCTTCAACAGCAGTAAAGCTGACATGGACAATGCCGGCCAATGCCACGATCGCCTACATCTCCCGGTCAACATCTCTGGACGGTTACTACTCTCAGATAGGCAGCTCGGAGACAAACAGCTATCTGGTGGAAAACCTGGAAACAGGGGCAAT
>DOSQ01000105.1:3229-3803 GCA_003512125.1 Acidaminococcaceae bacterium | reverse complement strand
GCGACAAGCCTCAAAATAACCTGGAGGAAAAACCCTGAGGCAACTACTTATAACCTGTACGCTGCCACTTCAAAAAGCGGAAAGTATTCACTGGTGAAATCCGGACTCAAGACACTTTCGTACACCCATACAAAGCGCACCCCCGGAAAAGCTTACTATTACAGGGTCAAGGTCATTCAAAGAAAGAACGGGATCTCGACAGCATCCGCATACAGCAGCCCGGTCGGAAAGAAAATGCTTCCGCCGGATGTAAAGAATGTAAAAGCTGTCCCTGCGAAAAACTCCATGAAGATCACATGGACCGCCGTTTCCGGCGCCAAGGGCTACGTCGTATACAAGTATAACTCCGGCACAAAGAAATACTCCACCGTTGCAACAACCACAACAAACAATGTGACAATCAAGTCACTGAAACCCGGAACGGCCTACACATACTACATCCGTTCCATGTCGAAAAATGGAAAAACAAACGTATACAGCCAGAATTACGTGAAAATCAAAGCGACGACCAAACGCTGAAACAGGAGGTGAGTTACCGGGGACAGTTTCCATGACAAAGTGCATGACAAAGTGG
>DOSQ01000105.1:0-3174 GCA_003512125.1 Acidaminococcaceae bacterium | reverse complement strand
CGGTCCTTCCTGGCACATTTTTGATTTTTAAACCATGACAAAGTGGATGGTCCTTCCCGGCGCGTTTTTGATTTTCAAAACATGCCGGAAAGGACCGTCCCTTTGTCATACAGCCGGGGCATGAAGGCGAATTTTTATAAGTGCGGGAACCGGACCGTACACAAACACTTTATCGCCTGGGCGCCCATCGAATCTGCTGCCCCGAACTTTCATCAGCCGCAGTATTTCCGGAGTATAGCCTTCGAATAGTATTATTGACGCGGTGTTACGGGAATGGTTTTACCGTCTTATAAATTGAATGTTAAATGACATAAAAATCAACGTCAAAATGAGATATAATCTCAATTCGGCGTTGATTTTTGCCTCAAAACATGTAAAATGGTAGATGAAAGGCGGATTCTGAATATGTTAATACAATTTAGTTTTAAAAACTATAAATCTTTTAAAGATGAAACTGTGTTGGATTTTTCGGCTACCAGGATGACAGAGTTCTCAAATCGAGTAGTTAAAGCCGGTGGCGAGAATCTTCTTCCTGTTGCTGCTATATATGGAGCGAATGCAAGTGGGAAGTCCAATGTTTACAATGCTTTTGCATGCATGACTGAATTTGTTTTGGATTCCTTTAATTATGGCGATGAAGAGGATAAATTCAATGCAGCAAGGCCTAAGCCCTTTATGTTCTCTAATGAAACAAAAGACCAGGAGACATGTTTTGAGGTTTATTTTACAGTTCCACTAGATAAAAACGAAAGAGTATATAACTATGGATTCTGCGTCGACAAAGATCGAATAACAGAAGAATGGTTGAATTCACGAGCAAAATCAGCTCGAAAGTTTACGACAATATTCTATCGTGGAGAAGAAAAAGATTTCAGTGGATTACCTGAAGATAGTCATCGAAATATCGAAAGCGCATTGAATAAGCAAACCCTCATTGTTTCTCTGGGTGCAAAACTCAGAGTCGAGAAATGTAAACTGGTGAGAGATTGGTTCCGCTCAAATAAACTTACTGATTTCGCTAATCCGATTACCAGTCTGTTTATGTCAAGGAGTCTGCCCACAGGATTTGTTGATGATCCGGAAGTTCGTACAAATGTAATTAAATATTTTTCTACGTTTGATGAAACTATTAAGGATTTTGTTATAGAAAAGATTCCCTCGGATGACTCGGACAGAAACGGCGAACAATATAAGATTTTTGCAGTCCATAAAAAAATTGATTCCGATGAAACAATTAAAATTCCATTTGAAGAAGAATCGGCAGGTACCTTGAAGATGTTTAGTTTGTATCCTGAACTGCAGGAAGTACTTCAAGAAGGGAGCGTTTTTTTTGTCGATGAGTTAAATGCCAGATTACATCCTCTGCTTGTACGTAATTTTATTTTGACATTCTTGAATCCTGAAACTAATAAAAATCATGCGCAGCTTGTTTTTACATTACATGATGTATGGCAATTATCTACAAAGCCGATTAAACTTTTAAGACGAGATGAAATCTGGTTCACTGAAAAAAACAATAACGGTGTTTCTTCGCTATATTCTCTCGCAGATTTTGTTGATGAAGATGGTGTAAAAATACGAAAAGATGAAAACTACGAAATCAATTACCTGCTGGGCAATTATGGCGCAATTCCTGAACTGAAGGCGATTGATGTTTTTCACGAGGAATAAATATGGCACGCAAAGATAGAACTGGAAATCGAAAACCGAGAAACTCTCGTTTAGGCCAGCGAGTACCTGAGATGGGATACTATCTTATTGTGACAGATACAAAAGAAACTGAGCGTTGTTACTTTACTGGATTAAGAGATAGTCTCCCTTCTAATCTGAGGCAAAAGCTGATAATAAAGGTGGTCGAGACAACAACAAAAGATCTAATACAAAAATGCATTGAACTGGTATCTTATGAACCGCAATACCGTATTCCGTGGATAGTGTTTGACCGTGATCAGGTTGTAGATTTCGACTCCATTATAGAAGATGCGGAAAAGAAAGGTATAAATGCAGGATGGTCAAATCCATGTTTTGAAATATGGATGTTTGGTTACTTTGGTAAGATGCCAGTTATCCAGGACTCATGGACAGGTTGCAGAAAATTTGAAGAGATTTACAAAAATAAGACAGGATTGGATTATAGCAAAGCAGACAAAAATATATATAAGAATTTATTAAAACATGGAGATGAGTTGAAGGCTATTAGCATTGCTGAACAAAAATACAAACAATGCAAAGATTCTGGTCATATAAAAGCTTCTGAAATGTGTCCTTGCACAACTGTACATGAACTTGTAAAGGAAATACGAGACAAGGTGCAAGTCGGGGAGTGCACAAGTTGACCCACTCCATGTGCCAAAGGTGACAGGTTACAGCCGGATTGACATAAAACTACTACATTTCTATAATTAAAAGGAACTGAAACTTAAGAGCCATTATACTGACGGACGGTAGATCATGCAGGGGAAGTGGTGGACTCAGAAAAAGATCCGCAGGGATTTTCAAATATTTCCGGGTTGTTTCTCAGATACAGTGTTCAGACATCTCTACACTGGTGGCTTCGTCCGCTATTTTTGCCTTGTACTCGGGGAAATGCCCTGTACAATTATTAAAAACTGGTTTTTGACAATTCCTGACTGGAATTTGATATATGAACACACAGTTTAGAAGGGACAGAGGATGTCTCTTTTAAACCGTGTGTTTTTTATATATCCTGCTGCCTGAAATCCTGTGAATAATGTGCAGGCAGTTGTGAAAAGCTTTATAAGTGGGAGGTGTGTATGAAAACAGGAAAAAATCGACTGGTAAGGGGAATGGCATTGTTTATGTCAGGAATACTGTTTTTCGGACCAATGCCGGGAACTGTTACCGCATCGGAGGTCCCGTCAGATTCCGTGGAGACATCAGAAGTTTTCATAGAGCCAGAGGTATATAATTCACAGGCTCCGGAATACGATACAAATGGCGAGACCTGGAATGTATCTGATGGATCAGATACTGAAACCGCTATGTTTCATTCGGAAAATGCTGCGGCAGGCGAAGAAGCTGTTTTTTCCGAAGACGGACAATCAGCAGAGACAGGAGAAGAAGACTTCGTCTTTTCTGAAAATGAGCAGTCTGAGGAAGCAGGTGACCAGGGTGCACTTCCCGAAGGCGGTCAGCCTGAAGAAGCAGCTCCCG
>DOSQ01000084.1:2069-2803 GCA_003512125.1 Acidaminococcaceae bacterium | reverse complement strand
TCGGCCTTTTTCAGGTTGTGCTCCGTAAATAATTTTTCAAGATACTCAGCTGCGTCCGGGTAATCCAGGTTTTCTGCATTACGGTCGTAAAATGCTTTCACTTCATTTTCGCTTTTGGCTTTATTCAGTTCGGAAAATAATTCGTCAGTATCTTTACTCATGGAATTTTCCTTTCTAATTTTCGGTATAGGTTAAGGAACCGCTGATTAAATGAAAACCATATGGTATTTTGTTCTCATTAAAGAGGGTACGGTTTGGTTATAATAGTAGTGCCCGCCAAATTATAAAAAGCGGATCACAATCTTATTTTCAGTTATATTATACAATAAAATGCAGGTGCAGGGTATCATGCAGGAAGCAATCCGGTTTATACAGGAAAACTTCAAACAGGTTGCAGTGCTGAAGGATGGCGCCAGCGGGTTGACGGAACTGGTCATTGACCCGGGTAAAACGGTTTATATCCGTAAAGCTATTCCCTATACCGGGCTGCCTTATCAAAAGTTGGCGCGGCTGGATCATCCGCTGCTGCCTAAAATTTATTATGCGGCAGAAGATGCGTTGCGCACATATGTGATTGAGCAATACGTGGAAGGGCAGAACCTGCAGGCACTTCTGGAAGCGAAAGGAACTTTGACGGAAAAGCAGGTACGGGGGATTGGCCTGCAGCTTTGCGATGTCCTGGAATATCTCCATATAAACTATATTATCCATCGGGATATTAAACCGTCTAACAT
>DOSQ01000084.1:893-1946 GCA_003512125.1 Acidaminococcaceae bacterium | reverse complement strand
CAAGGCATGGAATAAAAGAAACCATTGCCGAACCTTTTTCACAAAAAGGAAGCGGAACCGCTGTTACTGCTGAAGCAGAAAAAGGGAAAAGAAAGGTTGTTGTTCTTGCTTCAGAAAAAGATGGTGGCACTTCGGATGAGTCTATAGTGCAGGAACAGGACACCCGTATTTTAGGAACGCCCGGCTTTGCCCCGCCAGAGCAGTATGGGTTTGCACCTACAGATTTCCGCAGCGATTTTTACGCTTTGGGCATGACGTTGCAGACACTGCTGGGAAAAAAGTACCGGGGTGCTTTGACGAAAGCAATCCGCCGCTGTGTGGAACTGGACCCGGAACGGCGCATCGGTTCGGCGCAGGAATTGCGGAAGCTGCTGCAGGGACATTGGTATGACGGCCTGGTACAAGGGAAGCAACAATATGCTGTATTGTTTTTGCTTCTGTGCCTTTTAGGCGGCGGTCTGTTTTTCTGGCAACAGAAACAGGAAGGGGCCGCTGCGATTCTCTCTGGCTCTGTAACAGAAAAAGGTACAGGGGCAATAACGGGGAATAAAGAAACAGAAAAAGTTTACAATACAAAAAGCGAAAAAGACACCGCAGGGAATAAAGAAAGCAGTACGCTCCAAGAGGGCGTGAATCCTAACAGCAATACAGAGGCTAACAGCGGAACCGAAGGAAAACCGGCTGACGGCGTAACAAATCATACAGGCTCTGGGACACAGCCGTCAGGAAAAAAACCGTCGCCTCCTATTGTTTCACCTTCTGCCAAACCGGATGGAATCCAAAGCAGCCCTGGGAAAGCTGACGCGGTGCAGTTCACCAGCAACAACTGGAATGTTTTCCAGAAAACGGAGCAACACCTGGGACCAATCGTTTCTGATGCGGATAAAGTAAAATATCCTGCGGGGCAGTGGCCTCAGGTTACCGTGTACAACAATTCTAATGCTGTACTGAAAAATCCACGGGTAGTTATGTATTTTAACGACTTCGGCGTGCTGGGAAATGATTTTTCTGTTACGGATGGGGATAACAGCAAAATTTCATCCCAGTTTGCAG
>DOSQ01000084.1:0-785 GCA_003512125.1 Acidaminococcaceae bacterium | reverse complement strand
TTCCGCCTCACGGTTCCTATCAGTTCAATTTGTTCGGCGGCATCAGCGGCTTGTATCGTACCGGCCCCAGTCCTTCGGTGCGCATTGTGTTCAGCGCAGATAACGCTGACGTGCAGGAAAAAAATTATGCCATTGGGATCAGGTGAAGAGATTTTTAATCATGACCCACGCTTACAAATTTAAGAGAATAAATGCCAAATAACTGGTTACTGTTCATCAGGTTTCCCTGATTCCGGGGAGACCTGATTTTTTTGTGTCCTTTTTGGACACCACGAACTGCATTTTTGAAAATATAATGGACACAGAAAAGAAAATTTTAAGGCTGTATCCCTTAAAAAGCCAATAGAAAGAACAAACTGTCAAGATATAGAACAGCAGGCGGCTTTGACTTGTGGGATAATAAATATATGGGAAAACACGAAGGAGGTTGGTGCTTGCCGTGTTCCAGAAAGAGTATCAGCGCATTGGCCTGAACATATTGTATCGGCGGCGCGAACTGAAAATGTCCCAGGAAACGCTGGCCAATCTTTCCGGCGTATCCCGCTCGCGGATTTCGGATATTGAAAGGGGATGCGAAACATTTAAGCTTTCTTCCCTGATGCTGATTGCCAAAGCGCTGGAGATTGACTACAGGGAGTTGTTGAAGTAGGGGAAAGTCCGAAACGCATTTTGGCTTCGAATCATCTTGATATTATTTGAAAGGAGCATTTTATTTATGAAACAGTGTCCGGCATGCAGAAAAACTTATGATGATACGACAATGTTTTGCACAGAGTGCGGCGTTG
>DOSQ01000149.1 GCA_003512125.1 Acidaminococcaceae bacterium | reverse complement strand
CAGATATGCTTATAGCCTATAGTTGTGCTATACTTATACAGGAAAGAGTTTCTTTTGTTATGAAAACAGTATAAAGGGCTTACAAAAGCACAGGAAAGAGCAAATAAGGAGGCGCTATCATGGAAATCCGGGTACTGCGTTATTTTCTGGAAACCGCGCGGGAAGGGAACATAACCCGTGCCGCCGAACGGTTGCATGTGACCCAGCCCACCATGTCCCGCCAGCTAAAAGATCTGGAAGAGGAACTGGGGAAAAAGCTGTTTATCCGTACCAATTATGCCCTGCGGTTAACGGAAGCCGGTTTGTTGCTGCGCAAACGGGCAGAAGATATTCTGAATCTGGTAGATAAGACCGAATCTGAATTCAAGATGCTGGACGATACCATGGGCGGCGAGATTTTTATCGGCTGTCCGGAATCGGATTCCCTGAAGTATTTTGCCCGGGCGCTGAAACGGGTGCAGGAGCTGCATCCCGGCATCCGCTGCAACATTACCAGTGGCAACAGTGAGGACATAACGGAAAAACTGGATAAGGGCATTCTGGATTTCGCGCTGGTCATGGAGTACATGAATCCGCTGAAATATAATCATCTGGACATTCCCGCACAAGATGCGTGGGGCGTCTTCATGCGGAAGGATGATCCGCTGGCGGAGAAAAAGTCGCTGTGCCTTGCGGATTTATATGACCTGCCTCTGATTTGTTCCAGGCAGAATGTAGAACAGAATTTTCCTGCATGGTTCGGGGAAAAGCTGGACCGCCTGAACATTGTGGCAACCTACAATCTGTTCTTTAACGCATCGATTTTTGTCAGGGAGGGTCTAGGCTACGCGATTGCCTATGATAAGCTGGCCTATACCGGTAAAGGAAGCGATGTAGTTTTTGTGCCGCTGACAGACGTGCCTGCTTCGGAAATGAAAATCATCTGGAAAAAATATCAGGTGTTTACCCCCGTGGCGTCGCTGTTGCTGGCCGAACTGCAAAAAGAATACGGAGAAGGAAAGGAATAGACAAAAGGCATACCGGATTATAATTGTTAAGCATTAGACATTTCCTGGCGATTCCCATACAATAACCTGTAAGAAGCAAACTGCTTCCAAAATATGAAACAGGAAATGAGAATATGGATAATGTAAACAGACAGATTGAAATCCGTACACTGGAGCGGGAGCGCCGACAGGCTCTTGATGAATATCATAAGGCGGCAGAAAAATTAGATTACATTGATTACCAGCTGTTCCAGTTGCGAAAGCAGACTGCGGAGAAAGTGAAAGAATGAATTGCAGACTGCGCTCATGCTTTCCTTTACAGGGAGGCAATGCGTTAGGATCTTTGCCTATTAGTGTAATGGGGGGATTGTTATGTTGAAAAAACTGGCGATGATATTGACAGCGGCTACACTTACGCTGGCGTTTACCGGCTGCAGCGCCGAAAAGAAAACCGCAGAGGTGAAAGACGTGAAACCTGCTGCCGCAAAAGCTGTTGTGAATTACATTAAACCGGTAGTCAACAACCGGCCGCTGCGTTTTTTGACGGATGACAAAAATGCGCCCGTTGTCTATTTTACAAAAGATATTTCGGCTAATGGCCTGATGAAAGTGTATAAGGCGCTGGGGCAGGAAAAGAAGGGGAAAGTCGCCATCAAGGTATCCTTTGGCGCCGAAGGGGAACAGTACCTGGATCCGGCCCTGATGACAGAGCTTGTAAAGGAAACGCAGGGTACGTTTGTGGACACAAACGGTTTCACGGCGCCGCGTAATACAGCAAAAGGGAATTACGCCATGGCGGAAAAGCACGGCTTTACAAAAGTCGGGCCGGTAGATGTGCTGGATGCGGACGGGGATATTGACATGCCGGTGCAGAACGGCAATCACCTGAAATTTACCCGTACCGGATCCCATATCCAAAACTACGATACCTTTGTGGCAGTGCATCGCTTTAAGACGCATTATATTCCCCAACTGGGCGGTAATATCAAAAATATTTCCCTGTCCCTCGGTTCTCTTTCCGGAAAAGCGCTGATCCACAGCGCGGGCAAAAACGACAAAACGTACCAGTGGGCCGACGATGATACTACGGCCCGGTGTTTTGCGGACGCGGCCAAAGCGGCCATGGATTATAAGAAAGGGCGCTGGGCGTTTATCAACGTGCTGGACGCTTTTAAAGCGGAAGACAAATGCGTGAATGTACAGAACCGTAAAAGCGTAGGCATCCTTGCTTCCCTGGATCCGGTAGCGGTAGATCAGGCCTGTGTGGATTTTGAATTTGGCGCGGCAAAGGATGAAGCGACCCGTATGGCCTGGGAAAAACACCACAGCGTCAACGTGCTGGAGTTTGCTGAAAAACTAAATGTTGGGAAACGCCATTACCGTATGGTTTCCGTGGATTAAAAGAAAGTAGCATAGTATAGCAGGTAATGTTTATGAAACTTGTTCTGAAAATTGTATTGGTATTAGTGTTGGCTCTTGCCATCGGCGTATATTTTTACAGCCGGCGGCCGGAGTTTGGCCGGACTCCTACCGGGAAACGGCTGGAGAGGATACAGCAGTCGCCTCATTATTATAAGGGGCGGTTCTGGTCCATCATGCCGGTGGAAAAAGCGGTGGAGACAAGCCAGTTCGAAGCAACTATGCGTTTTCTGTTCGGCGGCACGCCGGAACGGCTGATGCCCACGGAACCCATGGCTTCCAGGAAAACGGATTTGCACAAACTGGATCCGAAGCAGGACGCTGTGGTCTGGATGGGACATTCCACGTTTTATCTGCAGCTGGGCGGGAACCGGATCCTGATTGATCCCGTCTTCAGCAACTGGGCTTCTCCGCTGCCTTTCATTAACAAAGCGTTTGCGGGAAGCAACGTCTATACGGCGGAGGACATTCCGGAAATCGATTTGCTGGTCATTTCCCACGATCACTGGGACCATTTGGATTATCCAACCCTGATGGCGCTGCAGGCGAAAATCAAAAAAATCGTAGTGCCTTTGGGCATCGGGGAACACTTTGAATACTGGGGCTTCGACATGGACAGGGTGACGGAGGAAGACTGGTACACACCAGTCAGGCTGTCGGAACAGTTGACCGTGCACATCCTTCCGGCCCAGCATTTTACCGGGCGGTTCCTGAACCAGAACCAGTCGGAAGCCTGTTCGTATGCGTTTATTACCCCGGGCCGCAAGGTGTTTTACAGCGGCGACGGAGGATACACCAAAGAGTTTAAAGAATTCGGGCAGACCTTTGGCGGCTTCGACCTTGCCATTTTGGAAAACGGACAGTACAACAAGGACTGGCCGAAGATTCATATGCATCCGGATCAAACTGCCCAGGCGGGAGAAGATTTAAGGGCAAAAGCAGTGCTTCCCTGTCACGGGGGCAAGTTTGCACTGGCCCGCCACCCCTGGGACGAACCGTATATCCGGCTGGCCGAAGAGAGTAAAACAAAATCTTACCAACTGCTGACGCCCCGTATCGGGGAAGCGGCGGTCATTGGGGAGAACACGGAAGCGTTTGGCCCCTGGTGGAAAGAAATGAAATAATTTCTTCTGCTTTATTACGCAGGCTAATCGTTGTGATATAATAAATTGAAAGTATTTAGGAAACAGTGAATTCGTTTCTTTAGGAAAGCGTAGAGTTTAGTGTTACAGGAGGGATAACAGTATGAATAAAACATTGGTAGCGTATTTCAGCGCAAGCGGAACTACAGCAAACGTTGCGAAGACTATGTCAGAAGCTATTGGAGCAGACTTATTCGAGATTAAACCGGAAACGCCTTATACGAGCGCGGATCTGAACTGGCAGAACAAGAACAGCCGCAGTTCCGTGGAGATGAACGATCGCAGTTCCCGTCCGGCCATTGGCGTTAAAGTGGCGGATATGGCTCAGTACAACGTAGTGTTTGTAGGCTTCCCTGTATGGTGGTACCGGGAACCTTCTATCATTGACACGTTCATGGAGAGCTACGATTTTACAGGCAAAACTGTAATTCCTTTTGCCACGTCCGGCGGCAGCGGTCTGGGGGATGCCCCGGCGAATATGCAGAAACTGGCTAAAGGCGCTAAGGTTTTGAACGGCAAACGCTTCAGCAGCAGTGCTTCTGCAAGCGAACTGAAAACCTGGGCCGGTCAGTGGGCGTAAGGAAAAGCGGCTCATTATGCTTACGCGTCGTCTGACACAGTTGTGCTCGGCCATTTTGTACAACTGTAATCTTATCAGCGATATTCCGGCAAAATATATTAACAGTGAATTTTGCGTGCCGGGACTGAATTGCCGGTACTGTCCCGCGTCAGTGGCAGGCTGTCCGTTGAATTTTATGCAGCAGCTATTTGCAGACGGACTGCGTAACCTGCCAATCCGCATATTGTGCTGGTTGCTTTTACTGGCACTGGCCTTCGGGCGGTTCATCTGCGGCTGGCTTTGTCCCTTCGGGCTGTTGCAGGATTTGCTGGATAAAATTCCTGTGCCAAAAATCAAAAAGAGCGTATGGACCCAACGTCTCAGTTATTTAAAATATGTTGTATTGGCACTGTGTGTGATTGTCATTCCCTTGGGCTTTTCCATGGGAGGACGGCGTATCATGGCTTTTTGTCAGTATGTGTGTCCCAATATGCCATTTTCCAATTTCCTAATGACGCTTTCCATGGGAGGAAGCATCCGTTCCTACATGATTTTTAATTACCGCTTTGCCATTCTGGCGATAGTGCTTGTGTTTGCAGTGATTATGTTCCGGCCTTTCTGCCGTTTTATTTGTCCGCTGGGAGCGATTTACGGCTTTTTCAATAAAATTGCGTTGCTGTCTGTTAAGGTGGATGCAACCAAATGCGTGCACTGTAATGCCTGTATGCGCGTCTGCAAGATGGACACGAAAACCGTAGGCGACCATGAATGTATTTCCTGCGGTGATTGCAAGGCAGTCTGCAAATTTGACGCAATTCATTTTGGTTGGGAGAAAAGGAACTGATGGATTATGGAAATCCGTGTGCTGAAAATGAGGAGGAGAGTGTAATTATGCTGAAACGAATTATGTTTACACTGATGGCGCTGTGCCTGTGCTTGTCCTTTGCGGGATGCGGCGGGGACAAAAAAGCGGAGGCACCCAAGAGTGACGCGAAACCGGCGGCAGTAACCAAAAAGGCCGAAGCAGCTCCGGCGCCGGCAAACGGGAAAGTGCTGGTGGCATATTTCTCCTGGGGAGGCACTACCCGTAAGGTGGCGCAGACCATACAGCAAAAGACCGGCGGCGATTTGTTTGAAATCAAAACGGCAACGCCGTATCCCACCGATTACCATGCCACCATTGACATCGGCAAAAAAGAAAAAGCAGACAATGCCCGTCCCAAACTGGCGGGAACGCTGCCAGACATGAAACAGTACGATGTAATCCTGCTGGGTTATCCCATCTGGTGGTACATTGAACCCATGGCTGTGAAAACCTTTGTAGAAGCGCAGGATTTGTCCGGAAAAACGATCCTTCCCTTTGCCACCAGCGGCGGCAGCGGTGTTGAAGGAAGCGTAGATGATCTGCGGAAAACTCTTCCTAAAGCCCAGGTGAAAGACGGTATCCTGCTTAACTCGACCAGCGGTTTGGACGGCTGGCTGAAGGATAACGGACTGGGAAAATAAGGATTGTTTTTGCTTGTGCAACAGAAAAATAACCGATTAAAGTAAACAGTTAAAAGAAACGCTGACGGTTTGTCAGCGTTTTTTACTTTCCTTATCATGCCCGGGAAGCATGGCATTTAATGATAAACCGGTATTAGACTTTCATACAACAGTTTCTTACAATAAGAACAGATGAAACACCCTGGGAAGGGTATTAAGAGGGAGGGGTTACATGACAATTACGGAAGTGAGTGAAAAATATAAGATCCCGTTTGCTGTGCTGCAGCGCTACGCAGCGGAAAAAACGGGTGCAGAGGGCAGGAATGAAAAACACGGGCAGGCGGAGCCTTGCAGAAAAAAAACTTGTTTCTGTACATTTTTGAAGAGGATAAATGGTATAATATTTATAATAATCAAGAGATCAGATTAAAAAATATCAGATAAAAGAGATACCGGATTTTTCAGGAGATACAACGAATTACAGGTACTTTCTATGCATCACATGAACCATCACCCGCATACACTGGTTGCGGATTTTACAACCGGAAACGTGAACCGGCAGCTCATTACGTTTGCGATGCCCATGTTCTTGTCCCACCTGCTGCAGATTGTCTACAACATGGCGGATATGATCATCGTAGGGCAGACGCTGGGCAAGGTGGGCCTTTCCTCGATTTCTGTCGGCGGGGATATCATGAACTGCATGACGTTTATCGCCATGGGTTTTTCCAGCGCAGGACAGGTGTTGATCGCCCAGTACATCGGCGCGAGGCAGCACGATAAGCTGAGCCGTTTTGTGGCTACCATGGGTACTGCGCTTCTTGGTTTTGCCTGTTGTGTCACCGGGCTGGGGCTTCTGTTCCGCCGGGAGATTATGGAACTCATGCATACGCCTCCGGAAGCGTTCGCAGAGGCCTTGTCCTATGCCGGCATTTCCATGGCCGGTATTGTTTTTGTTTACGGATATAATGCAGTGAGCGCAATTTTGCGTGGCATGGGCGACGCGAAGCACCCCTTTTATTTCATCAGCCTGGCGGCGCTGCTGAACATTGCGCTGGACCTTGTTTTTGTCTTGAAGCTGGGCATGGGCACCCGGGGCGCGGCGCTGGCGACCATTATCAGCCAGGGGGTCAGCTTCCTGCTGTGCGCCGCGTTTATCTGCAAAAATCGGAAGCGGTATCATTTATCGCTGACCATTGGACAGTTTGTCCATCCGGAAAAAGAGATGCTGCTCTCCCTGCTGAAGCTGGGCGTTCCTATGGCGATTAAAAACGCTGCGGTCCAGTTTTCCAAAATGTTCGTCAATTCCTGGATCAATTCCTTTGGCG
>DOSQ01000164.1:2337-8731 GCA_003512125.1 Acidaminococcaceae bacterium | reverse complement strand
CAGCGTTTCTTTAATGTTTCTTCCCGATCCGTCCGCCTTCGACTTCCTGCACATCAAAAATGGAGAGAAAAGCCTGGGGATCGATAGATTGGACGACCTGTTTCAGTTTGGTTACTTCCAGACGGGAAACCACGCAGTACAGAATGTCTTTGTCTTCCCGCAGGAATCCGCCCTGCCCGTGCAGCAGCGTGACGGCTTTACGCATATCGTGGACGATGGCGTTGGAAACTTCATCATAATTGGAAGTTACAATAAAGACACCTTTGGTTGAATCCAGCCCGTCGGACACCGTGTCGATAAGGCGGGAGCAGATAAAATAGGCTACCAGCGAATACATGGCACTGTTCCAGCTGAATACGAAACCGGCGCTTCCTAAAATGAACAGGTTGAAGAACAGTACGATCTCGCCGACGGAAAAGGACGTTTTGCTGTCCAAAAGGATTGCCATGATTTCCGTACCGTCCAGAGACCCGCCGCTGCGGATCACGATGCCGACACCGATGCCGATAATGACGCCGCCGAAGATGGTGCCCAGAAACGGATCCCGGGTGATAGGTTCCATGCCTTCAAAAAATTTACTCCAGAAGGAAAGAACGACAACCGCGAAACTGGAGGACAGGGCCATGTTCAGCCCTAAACGCCGGAAACCGATGTAGAAGAACGGTGCATTCAGTACAACGATCCATACGCTGAAAGAAATATGGGTGAGTTGTGCCAGGATCAGGCTGATACCCACCACGCCGCCGTCGATGATACTGTTAGGAACGAGAAATAAATTAAGGCCTGCAGAATAGACCATGGAACCGAAAAGAAGACCGATCAGGCGCGTGATGACCTGACGGAACTGGATTGCTTTTGTGATTGTCACTGTATGTAACCTCCTGCGCCCGGGCACCGGTACCATATCTGCTGCGTGACAGAAGTTGAAGCTGTCAGGTATGGGTGGGAATGGACTCGGTACTTATTAGTATTTCTAAAAAAATTATAGCACAATTTCATTCCTTTTTATGTTCAGCAGAAAGTTTTCACAGATTGTTTTCTGATTGGCGGCATCCCTGTCCGGTACCGGTTTGCGCAAGCAGTTCATTTATGATAAAATTGAACTGCTATCGGAGGAACAGATATGAAAAAGAGATTGAAAAATAAAACAAAACATATACTGTTGAAAAGCCTTGCAGGGATTCTTTTATCGGCAAGCGCTTTTCTACTGCCGGTAAGCGGCTACGCAGAAGAAGCGGTGACCGGTACGGCGGCTGAGGCCGGGCAGACAAAATACGTCATGCCCCAGGAGCAGGTGTATCTGGATCCCAGCCAGGTGGAAGCGGCCAAAAAACAGTTAGAGGCGGACGCGTATTATAATTCGCAGCCCCAGACGAAAAATGTGGAAGTGGTGTCCGGGGACCGCGTCATTGCAAATGTGGAAGTTGTAGAAAAGAAGGAAGAACCGGTAAAACCGGCTGCGCCTGCAACGACTGTCACGGAAACCCCGGCAGTGCCTGCGGAAAATCCGCCTGCGGTAAAGGAAGAGCCAAAAGAACCGTCGCCGGCTGTTGTACCTGCGCCGGAAGCAATGGAAAAGCCGGAACCCCCGGCAGAGAAAGACTCTTCCGGGAAGCCGATCCAGCTTCATCGTTTTGGCACAGTAAAAGAATATGTGACACAACAGGCTACGGTTGCGGACGTATTGAAAGACCTGAATGTGAATATGGAAGAACGGACGGTGTATCCGGCCCCGGAGACAGCCATTACGGATGGGATGGTCATTCACGTATTGGCGCGCAAATCGTTCCTTTCCCATGAAGAAGTGGAAATTCCTTTCCAAACGAAAATCATAGAAGACCCTGAGCTGGAATATGGCACAAAGAAAGTGGAGAAGCCCGGCGTCAAAGGGAAAGATATTGTAACCTATGAAAATATTACCCGCACCGGGCATGAGCAGAAGATCGAGCTGGACCGCAAGCATGTGATCCTGCCTGCGGATGAAGTGGTCCGGCAGGGCGTGGCACAATCGGTGCTGACCCCCAACGGCTATGTGAAATACAAGAAACTGATCTACGGGGAAGCGACAGCGTACACCTGGGGCGGCGGCGCGAGCGGGACTACATCGCTGGGACTGTGGCCCAAACGGGGCATCGTGGCAGTGGATCCCCGGATGATTCCGTATTATACTAAGATGTATATTCCCGGTTACGGGTTTGCCATGGCCGGCGACACAGGCGGGGCTATCGTGGGACACCGTATCGACCTGTTCATGGATTCCCTGTACGAATGCTACCAGTGGGGCCGCCGGGATGTAGAGATTTATATTTTGGAATAAACCGTAAACATTGGCTAAGGAGCCCATTTTGTTAAAAGAAGTTATTATAGTAGAAGGAAAAATGGATACAGTGGCCGTGAAGCGCGCGCTGGAATGCGATACGATTGAAACGGGCGGGTTTGCGCTGCGGCCTCATACATTAAAACAGATTGAAGCCGCGTACAAAAAGCGCGGCATTATTATCCTGACCGATCCGGACGGTTCAGGGGAACGGATCCGCCGGTTTCTGACAGAGCGGTTCCCCGATGCGGGGCAGGCGTTTGTTCCCAAAAAGGATGCAAGGGTTCCCGATGACGTGGGCATCGAGCAGGCAAAACCGGAAGCGATTTTGCTGGCGCTGAGCAAGGTGCATCATCACGAATACAATCCGGTACCCGTGTTTTCCGCGGCGGACCTGCGGGACAACGGACTGTCCGGCAGCGCGGACGCCAGCCATAAACGGGATCTGCTGGGAGCGGAACTGGGCATCGGTTACGGTACGGCAAAAAGTTTTTTGCGCCGGCTAAATTCATATAGCATTACCCGGGAAGAATTTGAAAGCGCATTGAAAAAAGTAGAAAAAGAAATACGTAAAGAAGCCTGAATAAAAATGGGACGACGGGCTATCGTTTATAGTCAGTTATAACCAATCAATATTAGCCGGTTGCTTACAAATTGCCAGCGACTACAGGTTGAAACCGTTACAGTTTGTAACGGTTTCAACAGCATATTTTGAAAAACAGAAGAGGAACCTATGGAAGACATTAAACCCATTATTGCCCGCCGGGAGGTCACAACGCGCATCCTGCAGGCCTTTCATTTAAAAGCAGATAAAAATCTGGGACAGAATTTTCTGGTGGAAGAATCGGTAGTCAACCGGATTGCCAGGGCGGCGGAACTGACTCCGGAAGACACGGTATTGGAAATCGGTCCCGGCATCGGCACCCTGACCCAGGCACTGGCAATGACCGGTGCCAATGTAGTGTCCGTGGAACTGGACAAGCGGCTGATCCCGGTGCTGCAGGAGACAGTGGGTGCCTATGAGAATGTGCATATCGTGCAGGGAGATATTTTAAAGGTCAATATTTTAGAGACCATTGCATCGGTTCAAGCCAAATGCAATGTTGCAGAAAAGACTAACGGCGTGGCCGGAACCATTGTCAAAGACGCAGCTGCTGCCGATTCTTTCAAAGTCTGCGCAAATCTTCCTTATTATATTACGACTCCCATCATCATGTACCTGCTGGAACAGAAGCTGCCGTTGGAACGGCTGGTGGTGATGGTGCAGAAGGAAGTGGCGGAACGGATGACCGCGGCCCCCGGCGGCAGGGAATACGGGGCCATCTCCGTGGCGATGCAGTATTACACGGAACCGAAGATTGCCTTTATCGTAAAGGCCGGTTCTTTTTTGCCGGCGCCTAAGGTGGACAGTGCTGTGCTGGTTTGCAAACGCCGGATCAAACCGCCGGTGGACATACCGGACGAAAAAACGTTCTTCAGAGTGGTGGCGGCGGCCTTTTCCGTGCGCCGCAAAATGCTGACCAACAGTTTAAAAAATATGGGCGGCTTAACCGGCGAACAGGTAAAAAACTGGCTGGACCGGGCCGGCATTGACGGCAAGCGCCGGGCGGAAACTCTGAGCCTTGAAGAATTCGCTGCGCTGGCACGGGCGTGGAAAACGGAGTTTTAAAAAGTTTTGAAATTTAGATTTAACATTTCATTAAAACTTAAAAAAACTCTTGAAATCTTAAATAAAATAACGCAAAACTAAAAACAATCAAGAAAAACACAAATGTTAATTAAAAAAGAGGAAAGCAGCTATGGCAGCCAAAAAACCGATTATCGCGTTGATGTACGATTTTGACAAGACCCTGTGTACCACAGACATGCAGGCTTACACGTTTATCCCAAATCTGGGAATGTCTGCCGATGAATTCTGGACGAAAGCCTCCAATCTGGCGGAAAACAAAAAGATGGACCGCATTTTGGCCTACATGTATCTGATGCTGGACGAAGCCCACATTCACCGTAAACCCATCCGCCGCGACGATTTTGTGGCTCTGGGCAAAGATTTGGAACTGTACGACGGCGTAGCCGGATGGTTTGGGCGCATCAACCAGTTCGGTAAAGAACAGGGCGTGACCATCAAGCATTACATTATTTCTTCCGGTCTGCGGGAAATCATTGAAGGCTCTTCCATCTATAAAGAGTTTGACGATGTGTTTGCCGGAGAATTTCTTTATGATGAAAACGGTGTGGCCTGCTGGCCGAAAAATGTCGTGAACTATACCACGAAGACGCAGTTTTTGTTCCGCATCAATAAAGGGGTGCTGGACATTTCCAACGACGACGATCTGAACCGTTTTACCCCGGAGGAGAACCGGCCTGTTCCCTTCCGCAACATGATCTACATCGGCGATGGGCTGACGGACGTGCCCTGCATGAAGCTGGTGAAAGTGAACGGGGGCTGTTCCATCGCGGTATACCAACAGGGGAAACGCAACAAGGTAGCGGACCTGATCCGTGACCAGCGGGTAAACTTTATCGAGCCTGCCGACTACAGCGAAGATTCCAAACTGGACGTTATCGTGAAGGACATCATCGTGAAAATGGCCAGCGTGGAAAAACTGCAGGCACATACCAAGGCACAGTTGGCTACGATAAAGAAGTGAAAAAGAGCATTGTGCTCTTCCGTGAGCGTTGGGGATGGAGCAGTTCCAGAGCTTATCATGAAAACCATACACGTTGTGGCCGCAGTGATCTGCGACTCATTTGATACAAAACAGAAAATCTTTGCCACGGCAAAAGGCTATGGGGAGTTTAAAGGCCAGTGGGAATTTCCGGGTGGCAAGGTGGAACCCGGCGAAACCCCGCAGCAGGCCCTGATGCGGGAAATTCAGGAAGAACTGGCCGCGAAGATACGTGTTGGCAATCTGATTACTACTATTGAATATGATTATCCGGCGTTTCATTTATCCATGGACTGCTTCTGGTGCGAAGTGGAAGAAGGCGAACTGAAGCTGTTAGAAGCAGAGGACGCGCGGTGGCTTACGAAGGACAAACTGTACAGTGTGAAATGGCTGCCGGCGGATATAAAGCTGATTGCGGAAATTATAAAGCGTATGAAATAGAAGTTTACTGACGTGTTTTCATAATCCGGAGGAAATATAATGGCGGAAATAACCTGTCCCAATTGTCATAAAACGTTTACTATCAGTGAAGAAGAGTATAAATCCATCCGGGCGCAGCTGCGCGATCAGGAGTTTGTTGCGGCGCTGCACGAGCGGGAGCAGGTGTTTGAGCAGAGTATGAAGAATGCAGTCAGGCTTGCCAAAACAGAAGCCGATGCGGAAGCCCAGCGCAAAATCGCAGAGAAAGAAGCCAGGATCGCAGCGCTGGATGCACAGATTAAAGCAGCGGAAGAAGCCAAAAACGCTGCCCTGAATGAAATCACGGCACAGAAAGAAGCAGAGATTTCCAGACTGCAGGGGCAGATTGGCAACAAGGAAAGTGAATACAAGTTAAAACTGCAGGAAGAAGTCACAGAAAAAGAGAAGGAAATTACTTCACTGAAAGCTCAGCTTGAAACGAAATCTGCCGAACAGGAACTGTCGGTTAAAAACGCGGTAGCTGAAAAAGAAAAGCAAATTGCGGAACTGAACTCGCAGATCCAGGCGAATAAAACCGAGCAGGAATTGGCTGTACAGAAAGCTGTGTCCGAAAAAACCGATGAGCTCAGCAAAAAAGTCCTTGAGATTGAAAAGCTGAAAGGCCAGTTAGACAATAAAGAAAAAGAAGCGGAGCTGGCGCAGAACACGCTGAAAGCAAGCTACGAGCAGCAGTTGAAATTAAAAGATGAGCAGATCGGGCAGCTGAAGGATTTCAAGGCAAAGCAGTCTACCAAAATGGTGGGCGAGAGCCTGGAAGTGTACTGCAAAAATGAATTTGACAAGATCCGGGCCATCGGGTTCCAGAACGCAACCTTTGAAAAGGACAACAAAGTCAGCGAAACGGGCAGCAAAGGGGATTTTATTTTCCGGGAAAGCGAAGAAGGCGTGGAATTCATTTCCATCATGTTCGAGATGAAAAACGAGATGG
>DOSQ01000164.1:0-2284 GCA_003512125.1 Acidaminococcaceae bacterium | reverse complement strand
GAGATGAAAAACGAGATGGATACCACGGCTACCAAGCATAAAAACGAAGACTTTTTCAAAGAGCTGGACAAGGACCGCCGGGAAAAGAAATGTGAATACGCCGTTCTTGTGACGCTGTTGGAACCGGAAAACGACCTGTATAACAACGGCATCGTAGACGTATCATATAAATATGAGAAAATGTACGTGGTACGGCCCCAGTTCTTTATCCCTATCATCACCCTGCTGCGGAATGCGGCCCGCAATTCGCTGCAGTACCGGAAGGAACTGGTGGCGGCGCAGAACCAGAACATTGATATCACAAATTTTGAAACGAAGCTGAACAGCTTCAAAGAAAAATTTGACCGTGACTGCAGGCTGGCGGATAAAAATTTTGAAGATGCCATCAGCGATATTGACAAAACCATTAAAAACCTGGAAAAAATAAAAAAAGAACTGCAGTTGACTGTCAGCCATCTGAAGCTTGCCGACAATAAACTGCAGGACATCACTATTAAAAAACTGGTGCGCGGCAATCCTACCATGGCTGCCAAATTTGCGGAACTGAAAACGGAAAAAGCGGAAGAAGAATAGATATATTGCAGAAAAAGTTATTCATATGAATCATAAAGCTGTCGAAACAATTTTCGGCAGCTTTTTATCATTGTAAGAGGAAACCCGTTCCAGGTTTTTCCGGTACTTTTTTGATTATTCTTTGTATGCAAAATGAGTTTTTTGAAAATTAGGTAAAAAACCGTTAAAACTATACAAAAAATGACCGAAAATATAAAAATTGTACAATAAATATAAAATAGTCTTTGCTGATTATGAATTTACAGTTATAATAGGGGTAAAGGATTCAGAAGCGTACTCTTTGATATCGGCGCTCCGGAAATTTCCTTGCAAGTATTATGGAATAAAAGGAGGATCGTAATCATGTTGAAGTCAAATTTTCAAAAGGGTATGTTCACCGTGCTGGTGGGTATCCTGATCTGGTTCTGCCCGATGCCGGCAGGGTTGAAACCTGAAGCATGGCATATGTTTGCCATCTTTGTGGCGACCATCATCGGCTTTATCCTGCATCCCATTCCAATTGGCGGCGTTGCGCTGATTGCGGTAGGTCTTACCGGGTTCCTGAAAGTACTGAAACCTGGCGAGGCCCTGTCGGGCTTCGGTAATGCAACAATCTGGCTGATCGTCGGTGCGTACATGTTTGCCAAAGGCTTCATCAAAACCGGCCTGGGCCGTCGTATCGCTTACGTCATCATGTCAAAGATTGCCACAAGCTCTTTGAAACTCGGTTATTCCCTGGCTATCACCGATTTTATCGTTTCGCCGGCGACCCCGTCCAACACGGCCCGTGGCGGCGGCATCCTGTATCCTATCGTGCGTTCCCTCTGCACCGCGTTCCAATCGGAACCGGAAGACGGCACCCGTAAGAAGATCGGCAACTACCTGATGCTCTCCACTTTCGAATGCGACTGCATCACCTCCTCCCTGTTCCTGACTTCCGTGGCGCCGAACCTGCTGGTAGCAAAACTGGCCAAAGACGTGACCGGCCTGGATATCACCTGGGGCACGTACGCGCTGGCTACCATCCTTCCCGGCATCATCGCCTTGATTATTACTCCGTACCTTGTTTATAAACTGGCGACGCCGGAACTGACCCAGACACCGGAAGCTCCGCAGATTGCAAGAGACGAACTGGAAAAGATGGGGCCCATGAGCGGTCACGAAACCACCGTCCTGATTGCCTTCCTGGCAGCGCTGGCTATGTGGGCGACCACATCCTTCACCGGTCTGAACGCTACCATGATCGCCCTGGTCTGCATCGGCTTCATGCTGGTGCGGGGCGCGCTGGAGTGGAATGATATCATCACCGAAAAAGGCGCCTGGGATACCCTGGTATGGATGGGCGGCCTGATGAGCCTGGCTACCGGCCTGGCAAAACTGGGCTTCATTAAATGGGTTGCAACGGCTATCTCTGGCAGCCTGAAGGGCATTGACCCCATGACCACACTGTTGATCCTGTGTATCATCAACATGTACGTGCATTACGCATTCGCGTCCCTGTCCGCACACGTCAGCGCAGTATACGCCGCGTTCCTGGCCGTGGCCGTGGCAGCCGGCGCCCCCCCGATGCTTTCCGCGATTGCGCTGGGTGTTGAAACCGGTATCATGGGCTGTCTGACCCATTACGCAACCGGTCCGGCTCCCATTTATTTCGGCTCCGGTTACATTACCCAGCCGGAATGGTGGAAAGTCGGTTTCGTTTGCTCCATCCTGTTCCTGATCTGCTTCCTGG
>DOSQ01000145.1 GCA_003512125.1 Acidaminococcaceae bacterium | reverse complement strand
TTGTCAATACCTGCGGCTTTATTGAACCTGCCAAACAGGAATCCATAGATACGATCCTTACCATGGCGGCCTATAAAACGGAAGGCTGCTGCCGGTATCTTATCGTGACCGGCTGTCTGGCCCAGCGCTATGCGCAGGAATTGTTTCAGGATATGCCGGAAGTGGATGCAATTATTGGGACAAATGTATATAAAGATATCGGACAGGTCATTGAACGTGTCATGCAGGGAACCCGTGTACTTCATATAAAAAAGGAAGACTTGCCGCCTTTAAAAAAGGTAGAAAAAATACACACGGTTGCTTTATCCCGGCCTGACATACCAAAAGAAGCTGAACCGCTGCCGGATCCGCGTAAACTGACTACCGATCCGTACATGGCATATCTGAAAATTGCAGAAGGCTGCGACAATTTCTGTTCCTTTTGTGCCATCCCGCTGATCCGGGGGCGCTATACCAGCAAACCCTATGAGCAGGTGATGGCAGAAGCCCGGGATTTGGTAGAGCGGGGTGTAAAGGAACTGGTGGTCATTGCCCAGGATACGACACGTTACGGGCAGGACCTGTACGGAAAGCTCCGGCTGGCGGAGCTGTTACGCGATCTGAATGCATTGCCTGGTTTAAAATGGATCCGCGTTTTATATTCTTATCCTAATACGTTTACAGACGAACTGATTGAAGCGTATGCCACCTTGCCGAAAGTCTGCCATTATGTAGATCTGCCGCTGCAGCATGCAAGCGACCGGTTATTACGTGCGATGCGCCGCCGGGATAAGTTACAGGAAACGAAAATCCTCCTTAAGAAATTGCGGGAGCGGATCCCCGATATTGTGATACGTACAACCTTTATCGTAGGGTTCCCTGGCGAAACGGAAGAAGATTTTGCTGTTTTAAAAGAATTTGTGAAAGAGCAGAGATTTGAAAACGCAGGCGTATTCCAATATTCACAGGAAGAAAACACGGCTGCGGCATCTATGCCGGATCAGATTCCGGAAGAAACAAAACAGGACCGTTATGACGAACTGATGGCAATACAGGCCGGAATTTCTGAAGAAACCCACCGGTCAATGGAAGACAGGGAACTGGAAGTTGTCGTGGAAGGCTACGAGTCGGAGGAAGAGAATCTGGCAGCAGCCCGCAGTTACCGGGAAGCGCCGGATATCGATGGCAGTATTTTTATAGAAAATGCCCCCGGACTGAACCCGGGCGATTTTATCCGCGTACGGATAGAACAGGGCTTTGCGTATGAGGTAGTAGCGACCCGTGTCTGACATACAGCAAAACAAGGGAGGGAGCCAGATGAGAGTAGAGGTTATTACAACCGGTACGGAACTTCTTCTGGGAGAAATTTTAAATACAAACTTTACCTGGCTGGCGCAGGAACTGAACCGGCGCGGTTTTGATGTCTTATACCAGACAACAGTGGGGGATAATCCGGCGCGTATGAAAGAAGTGCTGGATATCGCGGTCAAACGCGCTGATGTCATTATTACCAGCGGTGGTCTGGGACCGACCCGGGGCGATATTACAAAAGAAATGATTGCAGATTATTGCGGCGTAGACATGTATATGAATCTGGAAGTGTGGAACCATATCCATGAACTGTTGTCCAGGCGGAATATCTGTATTGCGGAAAACAATGAAAAACAGGCTTTGGTTCCCAGCGGGGCTGTTGTTTTGCATAACGAGGCAGGAACGGCGCCGGGACTTGTACTGGAGCAGGGCGATACTACTTTTGTCATGCTGCCCGGACCGCCGTTTGAATTAAAAACTGTATGTGAAAAAGAACTGTTCCCTTATTTTGAACAGCGCTTTCCGCATCTGGGGATCATCAAATCACACACATTGAAACTGCGGGGTATCGGCGAGTCGAACCTGGCAGAAAAGCTGGACGATATAATTATAAACCAGACGAATCCGACGATTGCTCTTTATGCAAGGCATGGGGAAATCCTGGTCCGTCTGACAGCCAAAGCACCTTCGGCCGAAAAAGCAGACGCATTGATTGCCGGCATGCAGGAAAAAGTGGAAAAAGTCATCGGGACTTATGTATACGGATATGACGATGATACGCTGCCTGAGGTACTTGGTAAGGAACTTTTATGCCGGCAGCAGACGATTGCCTTTGCGGAATCCTGTACAGGCGGACTTGCCTCCAGCATGATGACTGACGTACCGGGCAGTTCGGAATATGTGAAGGGTTCTGTTATATCGTATACGGACGAAGTGAAAAACCAGGTCATTCATGTCAGCAAAACAACGCTGGCGAAAAAAGGAGCCGTGAGCGAAGAGACCGCGGTTGAGATGGCAAGAGGGGTACGGGAAGCAATCGGTTCCGATATGGCAGTAAGTATTACGGGCCTGGCCGGCCCTGGCGGAGGAACCCGCAAAAAGCCGGTAGGTCTGGTTTATATAGCTGTTGCAGATGCAAACGGCGAGTTGTGCCGGAAATATAATTTTGGCGGCACACGGTCACAGATTAAACACAGAGCGGCCATGGCAGCTTTGAGTTTTGCCCTGGACCGGCTCAAAGAAAGTCCAAATAATCATTCGGAGGAAACGATTCATGACCATGACACAGACAGATAATTTTGGCGATTTGATATTGGAAAAACGTATCGTAGCCGCATTACGGGAGATGGGCTTCGAAGAACCGTCGCCGATTCAGCAGCAGGCAGTTCCGTTATTATTAGAAGGAAAAGATATCATCGGTCAGGCCCAGACCGGCACAGGTAAAACGGCCGCCTTTGGTATTCCTATCATTCAGGGGATCGAAGACCACAGGCACATCCAGGCGCTGGTCATGAGTCCTACGCGGGAGCTGGCGATCCAGGTTTCGGAAGAAATCGGTAAAATTGGCCGCAACAAACGGATCAAAGTAGTACCTGTATACGGTGGGCAGCCCATTGACCGGCAGATCCGCGCCCTGAAAAGCGGAGTGCAGATCGTAATCGGTACGCCGGGCCGTCTGCTGGACCATATCCGCCGTGGAACCATAAAGCTGAACCATGTGCGTTATCTGGTACTGGATGAAGCGGATGAAATGCTGGATATGGGATTCATCGACGATATGGAAGAAATCATGGCGAACGTTCCTGCCGAACGGCAGACCATGCTGTTTTCTGCCACAATGCCGCGTCCGATCCTGAGCCTTACGAAAAAATACATGCGGGCACCGCAAATTGTAACGGTAAGTAAAGAAGATATTACCGTCCCTCTGATCGATCAGTATTATTTTGAGACCCGTGATAAGATTGAAGGTATTTCCCGGCTGCTTGACGCTGGCATCGAAGGAAAAAGTATCATTTTCTGCCGTACCAAGCGGGGTGTTGATGATCTGACCGCCTCACTGGGGAGCAGAGGTTATTTGGCGGAAGGACTGCACGGCGATCTGAGCCAGGCCCAGCGGGACCGTGTCATGAAAAAATTCAGGGAAGGGCGTCTGGATATCCTGATTGCTACAGATGTTGCGGCCCGGGGGCTGGATATTGACAATGTGCAGTATGTTATCAACTTTGATATACCCCAGGATCCGGAGAGTTATGTACACCGTATCGGCCGTACAGGCCGGGCAGGGAATACCGGCGTGGCACTGACATTTATTTTACCGAGGGAATTCCGTCAGCTGAAACTGATCGAACGGATCGCCAAAACGCGTATCCGCCGTCGGGAACTGCCGACCACTACCGATGTACTGGAGCATCAGCGTGAACAGATCATTTCCAAGATGCAGGCCCTGCTGGAAATGGGAAATTATGGGGAGTATATGCCTGTAGTAACGAGGCTGGCCAAAGAGTATGAAGTGGAAGAAATTGCGGCCGCTGCGTTAAAACTGATGCAGGAAGGGAACAGGGCCCTTGAGATAAAGGAAGAAAAGAACACGATCAGCGATCTCACTGTTCAGAATCTGTCCAATACCGGAGGCCGTCCGGGTATGGTCCGGTTCTTCCTGAACGTCGGACGCAGCCAGAAGGTCACAGTACCTGAACTGGTACGGACAATTGCCAAAGAAGCTGACATTCCGGGACGTTCCATCGGCCTGATTAATATTTTTGATAAGTTTTCCTTTGTTGAGGTACCGGAACAGTATGCCGAACGGGTACTGGCCGTGATGCATAAAAACAGTATCCGGGGCTATAAGGTTAATATCGAGCCTGCGCATTCCAAAGAGTAAGGAGATGGTTTGGAATGAAGGAAGTTCTTGGGAATACAGATGGGTTAAAGACTAAATTCATGGAGTTGCTGATCCAACTGTATGATTTGAGGGTGCCTCCCTGGCAGCTGGTGTCGAAGGAAATTGCCATACGTATGGCAGAAATTACTTCAGCAGTCAACAGGGAAGTCAATATTTTTCTGGACCGGAAAGGGAACGTGCTGAGCGTTGCCGTCGGAGACAGCAGTACCGTTTCGTTACCGAATCTGCCGGGCAGAAGGGGAACCGGGCGGTTAAGCGGAATTCGCTGCATTCATACACATCCAGGGGGAAATCCGCAATTAAGCGGGGTCGATCTTTCGGCTTTGCGCAACCACAAATATGATTTGATGGCAGCCATCGGTGTGAATGATGAGAATCCGGAAGAATCAGTTCTGAATTTTGCCATCATTACCGGTAAGGACGAGTACGGACAGTATACGGCGGAGGAGTACGGCGTCTTAAGATTAGAGGCGCTGGAAACCATATTTCTTCCCAACATTATAAGTTCAGCGGAAAAACGGCTGGCAGTTACCGATGACGACCGAAAACTGGAGCAACGGCCGGAGCGTACCATGCTGGTCAGCCTGGAATACGGAAAACAGGACAGGCTCTGGACCAGCGAAGATTCACTGGAAGAACTGCGGCAGCTGGCTGAGACGGCCGGCGCTGAGGTAATTGCAAAGTTTTTGCAGAAGAGGCCCAAACCGGATCCGGGATTCTTTATCGGGCGCGGGAAGGTACGGGACCTGGCTTTGTTCGCCCAGCAGGAAGACATTGATCTCTGTGTGTTTGATGAAGAATTATCACCTGCCCAGCAGCGGAATCTGGAGCAGTCGCTGGGCATTAAGGTATTGGACCGTACCGCGCTGATTCTTGATATTTTTGCGCAACGGGCACGGACCAATGAGGGTAAACTGCAGGTTGAACTGGCACAGCTGCAATATACACTGCCACGGATCATGGGACAGGGGCTTTCCCTTTCCCGTTTGGGCGGCGGTATCGGGACCAGGGGTCCCGGTGAGACGAAACTGGAAACCGACCGGCGTATGATCCGTGACCGTATTGCTTACATTAAAGGTTGTATTGACAAGGTGCAGAATGTCCGAAAGCTGCACCGTTCACACCGCAATAAAAACCAGGTGCCTTCGGTCAGTCTGGTAGGTTATACCAATGCCGGTAAGTCGACTCTGTTGAATGTGCTGACAAATTCCGATGTATATGAAAAGGATCAGTTGTTTGCTACATTGGATCCGACTACACGTCAGTTAGTTCTTCCGGATAAGAGACAGGCAATTTTAACAGATACGGTAGGCTTTATCCAGCGTCTTCCGCATCAGCTGATTGCAGCCTTCAAATCCACGCTGGAAGAAACTCTTGATGCGGATCTTCTGGTCCACGTCATCGATGTGAGCCATCCATTGTATAAAGAGCAGAGTGAAGCGGTTTACCGGGTATTACAGGAGGTTGGTGCACAGGATAAACCGGTATTAAGCGTGTTTAATAAAATTGATAAGCTGCCGGAAGACAGCGGCCTTTTAGAGCAACTGAAAGCAATTCCGGACAGTGTCTGTATTTCAGCCAAAAAACAAATCGGGCTGGACAGATTGTTAGAAGTAATCACAGACCATTTGAAGTTGAAGTCTGTGGAAGTTACGATGTTAATTCCTTACAGCGACTCCGGTGTTGCGGCAAAACTGTTTGAAACAGGAACGGTGCTGTCGCAGGATTATGAGGCGGAAGGAATTAAAATGCAAGTCAGGATTCAGGCCGACGAAATAAATCGTTGGGAAAAATTTATAATAGTCAGGTGATAGTTTTTTTATGATTATAAAAAAGGTAATGGACTTTGATTCTATCTTTGAATATGCAAGAAAGGAAGTGGAAAAGCAGAAGCATTATTACGATACAATTGCTTTAAAGAATACTGAGAAAGTGATTGCGGCATTCCGGAAGCATCAGGTATCTGATTTTTATATGAAGCCTACTACCGGCTATGCCTATAATGATCTTGGCAGGGAAAAGTTAGATGCTATTTTTGCAGATATTTTCCGGACTGAAGCCGCTTTGGTACGCCCTCAGTTTGTTTCGGGAACCCACGCGCTGGCTGTCGCCATGCTGGGCAATCTGAAACCCGGTGATGAAGTGATCGGCGCTACAGGCATACCGTATGATACCATGCAGACGATTATCGGATTCCCGAAAAAAATTCCCGGATCTCTGACAGATTCAGGCGTTATTTATAAGGAAATCCCCATGATTGATAAGTATGTGGATATCAATGCCGTATGCGATGCGATTACCGAAAAGACGAAAATGGTGCATATACAGCGTTCCTGCGGATACAGCAGCGAACGGGGAACCTTAGATGTAGATTCTATTGCCCGGTTAATCCGGGAAGTACATAAAGTACGGGAAGATATAATCTGCTTTGTAGATAATTGTTACGGTGAATTTACGGAAGAAAAGGAGCCGACAGATTTCGGCGCGGATCTGATGGCCGGTTCTCTGATTAAAAATGTAGGAGGGGGATTGGCGCCTACCGGCGGTTATATCGTAGGCAGAAAAGATCTTGTTTATAATGCGGCCTGCCGTCTGACAGCTCCGGGCCTTGCCGGAGAAATGGGCGCTACCTTAGGCGATACAGCCAGAGAACTCTATCAGGGATTATTTATGGCTCCACATGTGGTAATGCAGGCGGTTAAAACAGCAGTGTATGCTGCAGCCGTTTTCCATAAATTAGGGTATAAGGTAAAACCGTTACACTATGAGATCCGCCATGACATTATTCAGGCGATCACGTTAAAGACACCGCAAAATCTGGAAAACTTCTGTGTAGCAATCCAAATCAATTCCCCGGTAGATGCACATGTAACGCCTGTGCCGGACTACATTCCGGGATACCAGGATAAAATAATTATGGCAGCCGGAACATTTGTTCAGGGTTCTTCTATCGAATTAAGTGCAGATGGCCCCATGAGAGCACCTTTTAACGCATATATGCAGGGCGGTCTTACTTTTGAACATGGACAACTGGCTATCAATGCTGCAGCCAGGATGATTGGCGGTGCAACGGAAAAACGTAAGGTAGTCGGGCATGTAATTTTAGACGGAGAAAAAGACGAAGATATATTGAGAACATGCGAATCCATTATGAACAAAAAATAAAGGCTGCATCATAATAAAAACACTAAAGATAAAAAACCACAGGATGATACAAATCCTGTGGTTTTATTTTAAACTAAAAAGATATAAATGACATCATTGAGACATAAGATAGACGTTAAAATTAAATGACGCCAAGATAATGTCAAATCACAGCATACGGAAAACAGCGATAACTTTACCAATGACCTGGATATTGTCATTCCCGATAATAGGACTGTAGGCATCATTTTCAGGCTGTAAACGGATAGAACGTAAATCTTTGAAATAACGCTTTACTGTCGTTTCTTCGCCGTCGATCAATGCGACAACTATATCACCGTTATTCGCAAAATTTTGTTTGCGGACAACAATATAATCATGATCAAGGATACCTGCATTAATCATGCTGTCACCTTTAACAGAAAGCATAAACACATCTTCTTCCGTGCCTATTAAATCTAAGGGAATGGGATAGGTTTCTTCAATGTTTTCAACTGCAAGGATGGGAATACCGGCAGTAACGTTACCAACAAGAGGTACAGGGACTACTGTTTTATTCCGCCAGGAAGCTTCCTGCGTCAGTTCCAATGCGCGGGGCTTGGCAGAATCCCGTTGAATGAAACGCATACTTTGTAATTTGTGCAGATGATTATGAACACTGGCGGTAGAAGATAATCCAACAGCCTTGCAAATTTCGCGTACAGAAGGCGGATAACCTTTGCTCTGAGCGTACGATCTGATAAAATTTAAAACCTGTTTCTGGCGTTCCGTCAACATGTCTTCCGTATAATTACCGTCAAAGTCCTTGGGAATTAAACTTTTATGCCGAGCCATGAAAAAACCTCCTATAAAAATAATAAAGGAATATCAAAACAAAATAAAGAAATTATTCAACGTAGCTTTAGTTAATTATAACAGAAAAAGGGGAAGGTGTCAAACGTCTGTTCAATTGCGTTCGCAATTATCCGGCAATTAAAAAAGCAGTAAAAATGCAATCAAACCTTGCTGATAGCAGATAATTATTTTACGTCCGATAATATATATTATGTAAAATCTAAACATGAAGTTTTGTCAATTATTACTAAAATACGTCGTAAATTGTCTGCAAACTGATCTTGAAATAAGATTTCTTAGTTAATCGGCCGTATTTGCGTTTTAAGGCCTGTTTCATCTTTGCACGACTCATTTGTCGTACCCTTCCTTAAAAAACGCTCTACGGGCATTTTACGAGGCCGATTTAAAAAAAATAAAAAACCGCACTATTTTCTGTACGGTTTTTCGGTAATCAGGTACACGTTTTGATTTGATTGGCGCTCCTTAAAATTATTTCTTCTGTAATTGGATCTGTTCTAACATCTTTTTTAGTTCAGTATCCATTTCTTTCTCGTCTTTTGCAATGTAAGCTGCCAGACCAAAATTCTGTGGCGTAAACATTGCTTTCGCGTTGAGATTAATTACGTAATCATTTTTAACTGAACCGGTACCGTCTAATTGAATGGTTCCGTAATTATTACTGAAATTGGATTTTGTGTTAATTTCTTTGAATTCAACTATTTCTTTTACAGACGGATGGTTTAGTCCTTCTTTTATAAATTTGTCAATGATCAGGTTTGTCAGGAACGGGTTGTTAAACAGTTCTGCAAATGTATTTTTTTCTTTTGTTCTGGAAGAGGCAAATAAAGCAGCTTCTTTAATTTTCTGATAATTTAATTTCGAGATATCTTCCTTATCCAGATCCAGATGCAATTCGTTGCCATCTTCCTCTTTTTCACTAAACGTTATAAAATCAGATATATCGCTCCAGGGCGTGCCCAATGTAATTCGTAACGGCATTTTTTCATTAAGCGTATCGTCATTTACCTGTGCGTACGCCCAGTTATCCGGTAGTTTTACCCTGCCGCCCAGCAATTCGTCATAAAAACCGTAAGGCGTGGAATCTTTTATGGGAGCAAAGAACGTCAGCCCTTTCAGAAATGCCTGGCGGGACGTAATATATTTTTTGATTTTTTCTTTGTTTTCGTCAGTTAATTCGGTTCGCACTTTCTTTTCAGTAAATGGCGTCGCCTGCTTTATTTTCTCTTTCTGTGCTTTCAGGTTTGGCAGCGGGAAGGTTGAAACCACTGTGTAAAGCATATTGTTTGCTGACGTAATGGCAATCTGCATATCAACAGCACGGCGCAATTTTTTCAATTCGTCTTTATTTTCATTTTCAACTATATGAAGATAAACGAAAGGCTGTTTCCCTTTTTTGCTGGTAGAAATACTGATGGACGAATTATCAAGAAGTTCCTTTGGCGCAATAGACAATCTGTTGCCGGGTTTGATCTCGTATGGATCCGGCATAAAAAAGATATAATCAACTTTATCAGGCGACAGTTCGTTGCGTTCCAGAACCTGCAAATCTTTATATTTTTTAAGGAATTCCTCCGTGGTAAACTTTCTGCCGGTCTCCTCTTCTGCTTCTTTGGCTGTAAAAGCGCAGATAATATTCAAGGAAGTTTCCTTTTTATCCGGTTTGTTGGCCAATCCGTAGAAGTTTTTACTGCCGATTTCCATCCAGGAAGGCTGATACTTCAATGTAAATCCGGAGTCCAGGTCGGTGTAGGTGTTTGTTGCGGCAAAGGCGGGGATACTGCCGGAAAGTAACAGCGCGGTTACGGTTGCTGCAAGAATAGTTTTCATGGTGTTCTTTCTGCTCCTTGGTTGTAACAACGATAAAATTATTTTTCCGGTAACAGTTTTACAGTATCTGCCAGATTGGCCGCTGCTTTTGTCTTCATGCTGTCACCTTTGGCAATATAAAGGCTGAACAGGCCTTTTTCCCTGGTGCCGGAGAACAGGCTGTGTGCCAGGAAATCAAACTTGTTGACTGCTTTAATATTGCTGTCAAAACTCAGTTTGATCTGGTTCCCGTCATTGGTGATGGTTGCTTTGGGATTGGAGAAGACAGCATATTCCCTGATCTTTTCATTTTTGGTCAGTTCCGGTAGCATTTCATCCAGTTTTTTCTGTAATTCGCTTTGGGGAACGCTGAAAAGTACATCGGCTACATTTGTTTCGTTCTTGTTATTCTTTTTTAAACTGTAGCTGGCCAAGATAATGCTTTCATCATATAAAGCATAGAAATCTTCCGGCTTCAGGTCAGCCGTTGCGTCTTTTAAAGAACGCTGTGTCAGCATACTTGCAACCATTGTATAAGGCGCTGCCCAGGCGAAATTAACTTTCACCTCTTCCTGTTCTTTGATATCAGGGAACCCTTTTGCATAGATCCACTGATCCGGAAGGGCAATAAACTGTTTTAATACCGGGTCTTCCATACCGAAAGGCCTGACGTCTTTTTCTGGCTTGAAGAAGATCAGGTTTTTCAAAACGGTATCCCGTTCTTTTTTCAGGGCTTTTTGAAATTTCAGGTCGTTTAAAGAAGAGGTTGTCAGTGGGAGGATCGCTTTGTGCAACGCATGCGGATCCTGCATGGCGGTTTCCGCCGTATCCATGGAAACGCCTTTGGCTTCATAATCTTTTCTGATGTCCGTTTGATTATCTGCTGCCTTGTTCTTTTTCGCAGACGGTTCAGCACTGCAATACGATTCGGCGACATACAGAATATTATTTTCTGAAGTCAGATACACCTGTACGTCCATTGCATTTCTATCCACGGTATCATCATCATTCACAGCGCCGGGCGATTGCATGGAAATAACAAAATAATTACGTTTGCCTACGGTTGTTGTACTGTAGGATAGTTCTGCGTCTTTCAAATCTTCCTGGTCGAAAATTTGAAAGAGACTGTCTTCCATGTTCGTATTCAACTGCGTTGCGTATGCGTAGGTCTCCGGTTGGAACAACACATAATCCGGTTTTTCTGTTGATTTTTTATTACTTGCCAAAGCCAGTTTTGCCATAAATTCTCTGGTAGAAAAAGGCTGTCCGGTTTTTTTGGCTACAATATCAGCCGGGATTGCAACCAACGAGTTCATGCTGTCCGTTGCAGTATTTTTTTCCTGAAATCCGTAGCTGTATTTCGAAGCGTATTCCATCAATGGATTAGAGGAAACTACGCTGAAACCCGAATCTGCATCGGTGTATACATTTTTAGGTGCGGCAGATACAGAATATGCACTGCCTAAAATTAACATAGAAGATATAATTGCAGCTGTTCTTCTTATCATGATCAAGCACACCACCTTACCTGCTCTTATTTGTTCCTGATGACTTTCACTTTCCCCTTACCCTTCTGCCAGTATTCCGTAACAGATTGCCCGGGAAGCGGATTATGCTGTGCGTCAAACACATTGCGCTTTACTTCCAGTGCATGAACAGCGATTCGTTCACCTTTTTCAAAGACCGCTATCATCATCAGTCTGGCGCTCATCTCCCAGATTTGTTTGACTGTGCCGTTTTCGTTTACGGTAGTGGTCCAATTGAGGACTTCACCCTTTGCAGGCAGTTTTAATAACTCAAGGTTAACGTGCACATTATTATTTGGATCCGATTGATCGCCTGACCACCAGGTCTTTGCGGTAACGGCATAATCCGTAATATCCAATATGTAAGAAGAAGTTCCGTTGTATGGCAGGAATTTTATGCTGCCAATCAGGGGAATCGGCGACTCCCTGTCCAGACGGTATCCGTTACTGCTTCGTTCAAACGTGATATTGACTTTCTCAACAGCCCCTGATTTCTCATCGTTGTAGATATAGTATGCAGAACGTCCTTCCGGGTAAAAATAATCCAGGATTTTTTCCTGGGCCTGCGCGACAGTTGAGATGGCAAGACATAAGAGTAATACGGAGAAAAATAATCTAATCTTTTTCATTGATAAATCAGCCTTTCAATTTGATTAAAATTTGAGAACGATATCTTAAATTTTATACATAACCGTGGTATGCAGGATAGGCCTGCAACGTTTGCAACCCATCTGCCGGAACCGGCAGTTATTTCATTAAATACGCATCAATGGCCGCGGCCGCCTTCTTGCCGGCGCCCATGGCGGAAATCACTGTGGCAGCGCCGGTGACGATGTCGCCGCCGGCATAGACGCCCGGCATACTGGTAGCGCCGTTTTCATCGGCTACGATGTTGCCGCGCCGGTTCACTTCCAGATCCGGCGTAGTCTGATGGATCAGCGGGTTTGGTCCCTGGCCGATGGCCATGACCACTTCATCCACTTCCAAAATGTGATTACTGCCTTCCACAGCTACCGGGGAGCGGCGGCCGGAAGCGTCTGCCTCCCCTAATTCCATCTTCACGCATTCCAGCCCGGTGACCCAGCCCTGTTCATTGCCGACAATCTGTACCGGATTGTTCAGAAGATAGAATTCAATGCCTTCTTCTTTTGCGTGTCCTACTTCTTCCTTTCGGGCCGGCAGTTCGTCTTCACCCCGGCGGTACACGATGTAAACGTGTTCTGCCCCTAACCGCATGGCGGTGCGGGCTGCGTCCATGGCCACGTTGCCGCCGCCTACCACTGCAACTTTTTTACCGATAAAGACCGGGGTGGCCGCCCGCGGGAAGGTATACGCTTTCATCAGGTTCACGCGGGTTAAGAATTCGTTAGCGGCATAAACGCCGTTGAACTGTTCGCCCGGAATGTGCATGAAGTGAGGAAGTCCCGCGCCGGTGGCAATGTACACAGCGTCAAATCCTTCTTCCTTCATTAGCTCATCAATGGTGAAGGTGCGCCCGATGATGGCATTGGTCTGAACGTGCACGCCCATCTGTTTCAGCCCTTCGATTTCGTGCTGCACGATTTCTTTGGGCAGACGGAACTGGGGAATGCCGTACATCAGCACGCCGCCGGCTGCATGCAGGACTTCAAAAATCGTTACATCATAGCCTTTTTGCGCCAGCACGCCGGCACAGGCCAGGCCGGAAGGTCCGGAACCTACGATGGCAACCTTTTTACCGTTTTTCGCGGCAACTTCAGACGGATCCACTTTGTCCAGGCCGTGTTCCCGTGCGTAATCCGCAACGAAACGTTCCAGGCGGCCGATGGCAACCGGTTCGCCTTTGATGCCCAGCACGCAACGGCTTTCGCACTGCTTTTCCTGCGGGCAGACACGGCCGCAGACCGCAGGCAGGCTGCTCTTTTCTTTAATGATTTTAATCGCGGAAGCAAAATCTCCTTCGGAGACTGCATGGATAAATTTCGGTATATAAATATTGACAGGACATCCTCCTACACAACGGGGCTTTGGACAGTTCAGGCAACGTTTTGCTTCTTCAATGGCTGTGG
>DOSQ01000172.1 GCA_003512125.1 Acidaminococcaceae bacterium | reverse complement strand
GCTGAATTGGATATTATTGAAACGGAGTTGTCAATTACGGGCAAGGTCCGGATTGAAGGGGAAATATCTAATGTGGGGGATGTGCTTCTGCTGAAAGCTCAGGTCGGCGCAACGGTGAACCGTGTTTGTTCCCGTTGTCTGAAGGAGTTTGAGGCAGAATCCGTTGCGGACGTTGTAGAGAAGTATTACCCGTCAGGAAGTCCGGGCGTTGAAAATGATGCTTATGTCTACGAAGCGGATGTAGTTGATATAACAGAGCCGCTGCGTGAGGGCCTGCTGTTGGCAGAACCTCTGAAAGTCTTGTGCAAAGAGGATTGTCTGGGAATCTGCCCTGTTTGCGGTACAGACCGGAACGTCTGTCCTTGCAGTTGCGATACTGACACTGTCGATCCAAGACTTGCGGCATTAAAGCAGTTCATCAAATAAATTTTAAATACCATTTTTGTTTAGGAGGTGTATGGGAAATGGCAGTACCGAAGAGAAAAATGACCAAAGCACGCCGCGACTCCCGCCGTGCGAACTGGAAGCTGACCGCTCCGGGCCTGGTTGAATGCCCGCAGTGCCACGAAATGAAGATGCCGCACCGCGTGTGTCCGGAATGTGGTTACTATAACGGGAAAGAAGTTATTAAGACCGAGGAATAATTCCATACTGAGAATTGGCCCTGAGGACGTAAGTCTTCAGGGGTTTTTCTTTTTACAATGCAATTCGTTTTGAACCGTGTTTTAGCAATTTGTGTAATGTATAGGGAAAAAAGCCCAACATATTGTACTTTTTTTCGTTTTTTACCACAAAGGACTTGCATGGAAATGCAAAAAAGAGTATAATGCATACAAGCAGGTGTTATAACCAGGTGTTAAAAGTGAGGTGATAAAATGAATTCTTCGAAAAAGCTGGTTCGCCATGAAAAATTACAGAAGCTGGTTCAGAAGGATCCATTTTTAACCGACGAACAGCTGGCAAAGACTTTGAAGGTCAGTGTGCCTACGGTTCGGCTGGACCGTCTGGCTTTGAATATACCGGAACTGCGGGAGCGGATCCGGTTGATGGCAAGTACGGCCAGCACCCGTCTGAAAGCGATTGACCAGAAGGATATTGTAGGCGAACTGATTGATCTGGAACTGAACCGGTCCGCAATTTCCACGATGACCATCACCCATGAGATGGTGCTGGGAAAAACCGGTGTGGGACGAGGCTATTTCATGTTCGCTATGGCTGATACACTGGCCCTGGCGTTGGTAGATACGGAATTTGCTCTGACAGCAGTCAGCAATGTAAAATATAAGGTGCCGGTATATCCTGGCGACAGATTGGTTGCAAAAGCAGATGTGACGAACATCAAAGATGACAGATATTATATCAGGGTCATCATTAAAAAGGAAAATACGGAAGTGTTCCGGGCTAAGTTTATTATTGCTGCGGTCAGGAAAGGAAGCTGAGGAACGCATGAGAATTGCGCTGGATGTGATGGGCACTGATTACGGTCCGAAGGAATTGGTTCTGGGGGCCGTAATGGCGGTGAAAGAATATAAATGTGATGTTGTGTTGGTGGGTGATGAACCTACCATTAAGGAATTGTTAAAAACATACGGAGCGGATAGTGACCCGCATCTTACCGTCCGGCATGCATCAGAAGTGATTGGGATGCATGAACACCCGGGGATTGCGGTAAAGACAAAGAAGGATGCTTCCATTGTGGTAGCGACAGACTTGTTGCGTAACAAAGAGTGTGACGCACTGGTATCTTCCGGCAGTACGGGTGCGGCTGTGGCATCGGCACTGTTCCATCTGGGGCGGATTCGCGGTGTGGGCCGGCCTGCAATTGCTACACCGATTCCCAGTCTGACAGGTACCACGGTGCTGTTGGACAGCGGGGCCAAAGTGGATGCCAAGCCGGAGCACATGCTTCAAAACGCTATCATGGGCTCCATTTATGCGGAACTGATGCTGAATATTAAAAATCCCCGGGTGGGACTGTTAAATATTGGTGAAGAGGAAATCAAGGGTAACGAACAGACGCTGGCCACCTATCCTCTGCTGAAGGAAGAGAAGCTGATTCATTTTATCGGCAACGTGGAAGGCCGGGACATCAATAAAGGCAATGTAGACGTGGTGGTCTGTGACGGCTTTGTGGGCAACGTGGTGCTGAAAGCGGCAGAAGGGCTGGCTACAGCTATCCTGACCATGGTGAAAGAAGCCATCCTGAGCGGAGGTTTTCTGGCTAAGATTGGCGGACTTCTGATCAAACCGGCCCTGGGCGGATTGAAAAAGCGACTGGATCCGGAAGCCTACGGCGGTGCGTTGCTGCTTGGGGTGCGGGCTCCTTTCTTTATCTGCCACGGTTCTTCCAAGGCAAAGGCAATTAAAAACGCTATCGGTGCTGCGGTAGATGGGGTAGAACGCAACATCTGCAGCCGTATTGCCGAAGACATAGCAAGGCAGACCAAAGCGGACAAAGTAGTAGGTACCTTGCGATAAACGAACGGACAAAAAGTGTATAGTAGGAGTAAAGCAGTGAAATATGCCGCTGGAATTATCGGGACAGGCTGTTACCTGCCTGAAAAGATATTGACAAACCAGGATCTGGAGAAGATGGTTGACACCTCTGATGCCTGGATTACAGAACGGACAGGGATCCGGACCCGGCACATTGCCGCACCGGAACAGGCTACCAGCGATCTGGCCTACGAGGCATCGCTGCGTGCCCTGGCGGATGCGGAGACAAAGCCGGAAGAACTGGATCTGATTATCGTGGCCACGGAAACGCCGGATTATAAATATCCCTCTACTGCTTGTCTTCTACAGGCAAAGCTGGGGGCGAAGAACGCAGCCTGCTTTGACCTGTCTGCAGGATGCAGCGGGTTTGTATATGGCCTTGGTATCGGGAGTCAGAGCATTATCAGCGGTTTGTATAATAAAATCCTGCTGGTAGGAGCGGAAACCCTTTCCCGTATTACGGACTGGACAGACCGCAATACCTGCGTGCTGTTTGGTGACGGCGCAGGTGCTGCTGTATTGGGCCGGGTAGAAGAAGGCTACGGGGTGCTGAGTCTTGACCTGGGGGCGGACGGCACCGGTGGTATGCACCTGATCCAGCCCGGCGGCGGAAGCCGAAAACCGGCGACTCATGCGACGGTAGATGCACACGACCACACGATCCATATGGACGGGCAGGATGTGTTTAAATTTGCAGCTCGGAAGATGCCGGCAGCCTGTAAAAAAGTATTAGAAAAAGCAGGGATGACCATTCATGACATTGCATTACTGGTGCCCCATCAGGCCAACATGCGCATTATCGACAATGCCATAAGCCGTTTGAAAATTGACAGGGAAAAAGTCTGGATCAACATTGACAAACATGGCAACATGTCGGCTGCCTGCATTCCGGTCTGCCTGACCGAAGCGCGGAAAGCGGGACGGTTAAAAAAAGGCGACAATGTAATAATGGTAGCCTTTGGCGCCGGACTGACCTGGGCCGGCGCTTTAGTGAAATGGGTAAAGTGATTTTCAGAATCCCCCTTTGTTTTTTTTAGATTGCAGATTCGATTACAGATAAAAAAGATAGTTCAAAAAAATGAAAGCGAGGTTGATTCCGTTGGCAAAAGTAGCATTTGTATTCCCGGGACAGGGTTCACAGAAAGTTGGAATGTGCAAGGATTTTTACGATAATTACGCCTGCGCGAAAAAGGTGTTTGATGAGGCAGACGAAGCGCTTGGCTTTTCCATTACAAAGCTGTGTTTTGAAGGACCGGAAGAAGAGTTGCGTCTGACAAAATTCACCCAGCCTGCCATCCTGACCTGCAGCGTGGCAGCACTGGCTGTGATGCGAGAACACGGACTTGAATGTGAGATCGCCGGCGGGCACAGCCTGGGTGAATATTCCGCACTGGTTGCCGCAGATGTGATTAATCTGCGGGATGCCGTGGTTGCTGTCAACAAGCGTGGACAGTTCATGCAGGAAGCTGTTCCGGTAGGGGAAGGTGCCATGGCGGCCGTAATGGGGCTGACGCCTGATGAAATCGTGACGATCTGTCAACAGGTTGAAAATGAATGCGGCGAAGCGGTGCAGGCTGTAAACTTTAACTGCCCCGGTCAGGTGGTTATCGCAGGGGCGACAAAAGCAGTAGATAAAGCAACGGAAGCCTTAAAAGCGGCAGGAGCCAAACGGGCAATTCCGCTGCCGGTCAGCGCTCCGTTCCACAGTACCCTGATGAAACCGGCTGCGGACCGGTTGAAGGAAGTGCTGGACAGAATCGAATTCCGCGATGCGAAATTCCCGGTGGTTGCCAATGTAACCGCCGAACCGGTTGTCAAAGCTGAAGAAATCCGTGCGTTGCTGGTGAAACAGGCCGCCAGCCCTGTAAAATGGGAAATGTCCATGCGGAATATGATCAAAGACGGATTCGATACCTTTGTTGAAGTGGGCCCGGGTAAAGTCCTGACCGGTTTTACCCGTAAAATTGACCGCGAAATGACCGCATTAAATGTTGAAGATATGGCAAGTTTAGAAAAAACACTTGCTTATTTTAAGGAGGTTCGCTAAAATGCAGTTAGAAGGAAAAGTAGCTCTGGTAACGGGTGCTTCCCGTGGGATTGGCAGAAGCATCGCTCTGCTGCTGGCTTCCCGTGGCGCTGACATTGCCATAAACTATGCCGGTAATACGGAAGCAGCCGAGAAGACCAGAGCGGAAATTGAAGCGCTGGGCCGTAAGGCGATCCTGGTGAAAACTGACGTGGCGGATGCAGAAGCCTGTGCGGCCATGATCGACGAAGTGGTCAAAGCTTTTGGTAAGATCGATATCCTGGTAAACAATGCAGGCATCACCCGGGATGGTTTACTGATGCGCATGAAAGAAGCAGACTGGGACGCGGTATTGCTTACCAACCTGAAGAGTGTGTTCAACTGTACTAAAGCTGCTGTTAAATACATGATGAAAGCCCGCAGTGGCCGGATTGTCAGCATCAGTTCCGTAGTAGGAGCTATGGGAAATGCCGGCCAGGCAAATTATGCTGCGGCCAAGGCAGGTATTCTGGGCTTCACTAAAGCCACGGCCAAGGAAGTCGCGGCAAGGGGGATTACGGTGAATGCCGTGGCGCCCGGGTTTATTGCTACGGATATGACAGCGGTGCTGCCGGAAAAGGTAGTGGATGGTTTGAAAGCAGGTATCCCGATGGGGCGTCTCGGCGAACCGGAGGATATTGCGAAGGCGGTTGCATTCCTGGTATCGGATGAAGCTGCTTATATTACTGGCCAGACTTTGCATGTTAATGGCGGTATGTTTATGAATTAAGGAGAAAGAGACTGACCGTGAAATGGTCTGCGAGAGGAGGTGAATCGTGATGGGCACTTTCGAAAAAGTAAGAGATATTACTGTTGAACAGTTAAGCGTTGACGCTGATGAAGTAAAGATGGAATCTGCGTTCATCGATGATCTGGGAGCTGATTCTCTGGATATTGTTGAACTGATTATGGCTTTTGAAGAGGAATTCGGTGTTGAAATTCCGGATGAAAAAGCTGAAAAGATCCGTACTGTTGCTGACGCAGTTAAAATGTTGGACGAAGAAAAAGAGGCTTAATGCCGATTGGTTTGGGGATGCCCTGTGCAAGGGCATCCCTGCAAACCATTTTATTTTTATGAATCGTATAATTGTTTCCTGAAATGGGGGATATCTGTTGAAATTACCAGTGCTTAAAATAGGAAATTTAGTTGCTCAGGTCCCGATTATCCAGGGTGGCATGGCAATTAGATTATCAACGGCACGTTTGGCTGCTGCAGTAGCCAGTGAGGGGGGTATCGGCCTGATTGCTGCTTCCGGAATGGAGGAGCAGGAATTACGGACGGAAATCCGCCTTGCCCGTAAGCTTACTAACGGCAAGGGTATCATTGGTATTAACTGTATGGTAGCTGCCCGCGCGTTTAAAAACTTAATTGTGACTGCTGCGCAGGAAGGTGTGGACCTGATTGTGGCCGGCGCCGGTTTTTCAAGAGATATTTTTGCAGTCGGCAGGGAATACAATGTAGCAGTGGTGCCGATTGTATCTTCTGTCAAACTTGCGAAGATTTCTGAAAAGCTGGGAGCATCTGCAATTGTGGTAGAAGGTACCGAGGCCGGAGGCCATCTGGGTACGCAGCAGTCTATCAAGGAAATCCTGCCTGATATTGTGAAAGCGGTGAATATTCCAGTGATTGCGGCAGGCGGTGCAACCTGCGGGCAGGATATTGTAGATTTGCTGAATCTGGGTGCGGATGGCGTGCAGATGGGCAGCCGTTTTGCCGCCAGTGAGGAGTCCAACGGAGCACGGTTCCTGAAGGAAATGTATCTGCGCATGTCAAAAGAGGATGTTGTGCAAATTGACAGTCCGGTAGGTTACAAAGGACGTTCAATCCGCAGTCCCTTTGCACAGCTTTCGCTGGAAGGGAAGGCTCCTTTGCCTGTTACCTGCGACGCATGCCTGAAACATTGCACCCATCAGTTCTGTATTATCCGGGCTCTGTCCAGAGCCCAGCAGGGGGACGTGGAAACGGGTCTGATTTTCACGGGGGCCAATATGTGGAAGATCCATGAAATCCTGCCGGTTAAAGAAATCTTCCGCCGTATCAAGGAAGAAGTTGCAGCGATTAACAACTGAAAAGAACAGTCAGGAAAATAAGCCGGAAAGGAAGTGTGTCCGGCTTATTGGACAACAATCAAGAAATCATGAGGTGATAATTTTGAAGAAACGTGTTGTAATTACCGGGTTAGGCGTGGTTACACCTATCGGTAACGATGTAAAGACTTTCTGGAACAATCTGATCGCCGGAAAATCCGGTATTGATACGATCAAAGCGTTTGATACAACTGAATTGAAGACAAAAATTGCCGGGGAAGTCAGGGATTTTGATTATACCCAGTTTGTAGATAAAAAGGAAGGCCGCAAAATGGACCGTGTGGCTCATTTTGCCGTTGCGGTAGCCAAACAGGCCGTAGCGGATGCAGGAATCGATGTGGCGCAGGAAGATGCTACGCGTCTGGGCGTTTGTGTCGGTACCGGTATCGGTGGGATCATAACCTTTTTGGAACAGTCTCTTAAATATGGAGAAAAAGGACCGGGACGTATCAGCCCTTTCTTTATTCCCATGGAGATACCTAATATGCCGGCAGCCCATATCGGCATTGCGCTGGGATGGAAAGGCCCTAACACGGCGATTGTGACAGCCTGTGCTACCGGTACAAACTGCATCGGGGATGCGTTGCGCACCATCCAGTACGGCGATGCGGACGTGATGATTGCCGGCGGCGTGGAAGCCGCGGTAAATCCCATTGCTATTGCCGGTTTTGAAAACATGAAGGCGCTGTGTACCGACAGCAATGAGAATCCGCAGGCGGCGTCCCGTCCTTTCGATAAGACTCGCAGCGGCTTTGTCATGGGAGAAGGCGGCGGCGTAATCGTGCTGGAAGAACTGGAACATGCGAAAAAGCGAGGCGCCCATATCTATGCGGAACTGGCAGGTTTTGCCATGAATACGGATGCGTATCATATTACGGCTCCTGATCCGGCAGGTGTGATGCCGGCTGTCTGCATGGAAGCCGCAATCAAAGATGCGGGCCTTACGCCGGACGATATTGATTACATCAACGCCCATGGCACTTCTACCCATCGTAATGACCTGAATGAAACCATCGCTGCCAAAAAGATTTTCGGAGAACGGGCCTACAAGGTTCCCATGAGTTCCAATAAATCCATGACTGGCCACCTGTTAGGCGGTGCTGGCGGTATGGAAGCCGTAGCGACCACACTGACGATTGTGAACGGTATCATTCCGCCTACCATAAACTATCATGAAGTAGATACAGAGGATGGAATGGACTTGGACTATGTTCCCAATGAAGCCAGGAAGCAGGAAGTCCGGGCTGCCATGTCCAGCAATTTCGGCTTTGGCGGACATAATGCGGTTATCGTGATTAAAAAATATGAAGAGTAACCGCCATGCATACACAGACCATGAGTAATTATACGGATCTGCCCCGTATTAGTGAGGAACGCAGGGAAAAGCTGCAGGAGCTGTGTGAAAGCCTGGGCATTACGATGCAACGGTACGAGCTGTTGAATCTGGCTCTGACGCATACATCCTTTGCGCACGAAACCTTACATTATCCTCACAATGAACACAATGAACGGCTGGAGTTCCTGGGTGATTCCGTACTGGGTCTTATAGTCAGTACCTATATGTATGAGCATTTTCCCCACTTTGACGAAGGGCGGATGACAAAGCTGCGAGCTCAGGTGGTATGTGAAATGTCATTGTACCAATGTGCAAGACGTATCAATTTGGGTAATTACCTGCGCATGGGGAACGGAGAATTGTCGTCAGGCGGTAATAAGAGGCCCTCAATTCTGGCAGATGCATTTGAGGCAGTGTTGGGCGCATACTATCTGGATCAGGGTTTTGCATCGGCGCAACAGTATCTTTTGGGGCTTTTGGAAAAGGAAATCAATGCAGTTTGCAACGGGCAGCTCGTGATGGGGGATTATAAAAGTATGCTGCAGGAAAGGCTTCAGCATAAAGCCCAATATGAAATCGTATACGAGATGTTGGGATTTGAAGGTCCTGAGCATAACCGTATCTTTACATCCGGAGTTTTTATTAATGGCGTAGAATATGGCAGCGGAAAGGGCCGTACCAAAAAGGAATCAGAACAGCAAGCTGCCAGGGAAGCGCTGGAACGACTGAAAAGGGAAGAATTCCCGCAGAAATAAATTACATCTGCGTTTTTTGAAAAAGACGGGAATTGTCTGACTTAATTTTTTCAGTTACCGGGGTATCTTGTAAAACACATCATGTTTGCGGAATGAACGCCGCAAGAGGGTGTGTTTTTCTTTTTTCCGGCTGTGTGACAATTCTTTTTGTATAGCTTTTGCTGCTGTCCGCAGAGTAAATATTTCTTGAATCTTTTTTCAAGTTGTTGTATAGTTAA
>DOSQ01000085.1 GCA_003512125.1 Acidaminococcaceae bacterium | reverse complement strand
GGCAGACGCTGCGAAAGGATTGTGTGGTCTATTGGTTTTTCAACGCCTGCGCTGCCAGGAAATCTTCAAGATTCCAGCCTTTATCCAACATTTTGAAGAGGACCTTGCCGGTGTTGCATGCATCGTCATACGCAGTATGCCAAAGTCCTTCCGAGTCGGTCTCCAATGCTTCCGCGGCTGCTTTAAGGCCTGTGGTATAACTGTCATCTTTCCAGAGTCTGTAGGCCAGCGCCAGATCAAGGCAGTCCTCCCGGCGCACGGGGTTCTCAATGCCGTGACGCTGGCAGCCGATATCCAGGACTCTGAAATCTTCGTTGCCCCAGGTAACGAAATAGCAGTTCCCCGGTGTGAATAAAGCGGAAATCTGCGCGACCATTTCCGGGAATTCAATTGCGCTCTTCATTTCTTTTTCCGTAATCATGCAAAATTCATAGGCGTCTTTCGCCTGTTTCGGATAAAAATGCGGTTTTACAAACGCATGCATCCTGCCGGTCTCGGTTCCGGTGGAATCAAGCAAAACAGCGCCGGCCTCTATGATTTCATTGAAAAAGCCCCGGGGCCTTCCCACCGGTTTTTTGTAAAATGTAAATTCAAAGTCAATGACAAAGTAATTCATGGTTTCTTTGCATCCTCTTCATTACCGTAATAAGAGAGCAAAATCTTCATTAAGTTTTGCCTCCGCCCTCTTTACCTTGTCCTCTGCATTCTTCAGCCATGCAACATTCGCGTTCAAAACCTTCCTGGCATTTGCAAACATAATCTTCATCTCGTCATGCTGCGGCCCGCCTTTCACCGCCCGGTTCCGGATAATCCCGGCAGGGTCTTTTGCTTCGCGCAATTCTTCCGGGGTCAGCGGCAGCTCCCTGGGCAGAGAATCGTCAGCCGATGCAATGCTTCTGTAAACTTCCTGTGCCTGGGCATACGTAAATTCAACCGGCGTAATGTTACGCGCCCGCGCATAGGTCACGATCTCCGAAGCGAAATGATGCCCGGAACGGAAGGGAATGTTGTGCTTTCGCATCATCACGTCCGCGATTTCCTGTGAGCAGGTCCAGTCCAGGTTCAGTTCTTCCAGAGCCCGTTCCGGTTTAATGTCAAGTGCCTTCAAAATGCGGTTCATCTGATTCACAACATTGGTAGTATCTTTCACGATATTATCGTTGCCACGGATGCGTCCGTCCGCCATACCTGCAGGAATATTGTGGGCGCGGAACGCTTCTCCCACCGCCAGCCCAAGCAGGGTGGAACTGTCCGTACGGCAGCGGTTCAGGATACCGGGGTTTCGTTTTTGCGGCATGGCGCTGGAAACATACGTATTCCCGTTACCTTCCTTCAATAAAATCCAGGGACGGGGCTGGGCATACTGCTGCATGATCTCCTGGATCAGGCTTGTATTATGGATAGCGATGCTGCTGGAAATACCGCCCATCTCAATGGGTGCTTCCTGCGGGAAAACCTGCCCCGCGTCGTACGTATTATAAGCAATTCCGTCAAAGCCAAGATATGCCGCCATGCGGTCGCGGTTCAGCGGCCAGCCGGTACCGTTCAGCACCGTCGCTCCCATAGGCGACCGGTTCAGACGTTTGTAATACTCTTTGATCCGTTCCTGGTCGCGTTCATAGGCGTCTACATACGCCAACAGAAAATGCCCCATGCTGTTAGGCTGCGCTTGCACACCATTGGTGTAGTTGGGAATCAGTGTCCCTTCGTGGGCCTCAGCCAGGTTCAATAACGTTTCCGTCATCTGGTTCAATGCGGCGGATAGCTCCAACAGCTGCTCCCGCTGCCTCAGAATGCTCACCGTGGTCAGCATGTCCTGACTGGAACGCCCGGCGTGGATCTTGGTTATGCCCGGTCCGCCTGCCTTGATTAAAAACGGTTCGAAGGTAATCACAAGGGAAGGGCGTTCCGCTCCTTTTTTGTTTCCTTCGTCCAGCACCTTCTGGATGACAGCGGCAAAACGCCTTCCCTCCTCTTTTGTCAGCAGGTTTTCGTCTGTGTTGATGATATCGCTGGCTTTATTGATCTGCCCCAGCCAGAAAAAGTTGTCCCTTGGCGGCCATGGTTCCGCAGCCTCTGCCGGTTCCGGGAAATACGCGCTGCCCAGCAATCCCAAAAGGGGAAGTGCCAGGAGCATGGTTTTTAGCATTCTCTTTTTCATAAACCATCCAACCCCTTCTCATATACTGCCATACGTCATTGATAACCGTTCAGGTAATTTATCCTTATAATCCGTCAAGGTGAGTATTGATTGCATCTTGTGCCAATACAAGGTTAACAAGCCCAAATCATATTTCGGCTACCGATACCCGTATATTTCTGCAAGGCCACAGAAATCGCCCTCCATAAAAACGCCAAGGATAATGAAGTCTTTAAAACACTCATCGTACAGATGGCGGATGACATCCATGGTATGGGACTCCAAAATATAATCTAATCTTCATATATTCGCCATCAGTGTCACTTTTACCTTCTGCCCCCATGGCATACCATCACAATCCCCACGTACATCATCGCGATACTTACGCCTCATTGAACCTACTTTACATGGTTTCACGGCGGCTATTGATGTTACTTTGTCACCTGCATGCAATTTCATCATCATAACGCCCTGCGTTACGCGATGATACTTTCTATTTTTGAACCGTTCCGTATTTCTTTTCAAATTCATGCACAATCTTCAGAAGGTCATCATCCAAAAATGCTAACGCACGTTCCAAAATAGTAGACGGTATGCCATAATACGCTTCAGCCATACTGCCGGTAATGGCTCCTATGGTATCGCTGTCCCCGCCAATGGAAATGGCATTGCGGATCGCATCTTCAAAACCGGTTGACTCGTAAAACGCTTCAAAGGCCTGAGGCACGCTGCCCTGGCATGTTACGTCAAACTGGTAGGTTGGCCGGATTTGGTCTAAGGTAAAATTGATTTTGTAATATTTATTTTCAATGTGTTCCCTGATCGCTGCCAGACTTTTGCCGTTTCTTGCCATAAAGATCGCCACTGTCACAGCTTCAGCTGCTTTCATCCCTTCCCTATGGTTATGGGTGACTTTGGTAACGGCCCGTGACATGGAAATTGCTTCTTCCATCGTTTCGGCCGCATACCCGCAGGGACTGACCCGCATGGCTGCGCCGTTGCCAAAACTGTGATACGGTTTCGGATTCTTTTCAAAAAGCCAGTCGTAAAAATTTCCGCCGTATCCGGC
>DOSQ01000153.1 GCA_003512125.1 Acidaminococcaceae bacterium | reverse complement strand
TCATGCCGCCGCTGTCCGTTACGATAGCCTTTGCTTTTTTCATCGCCGGAACCCAGTCAGGAGCCGTCATTTCCGTTACCAGAATTTCGCCCTGTTTGAATTCATCGATCATGGACGGATCCAAAATTACGTGTGCCTTGCCGGAAACCTGTCCGGGACTTGCCGGCGCGCCTTTTACAATAACTTTTCTGTCCGTAGTAACCGCTCCCTTCTCTTCCGCTTTGGCAGTTTCTTTTGCCTTGCGGCGGCTCCATACGGTTTCCGGACGGGCCTGCAGGATCCAGATTTTATTGTCCCGCTCGTCAATACCCCATTCCATATCCATATAGCAACCGTAATGCTTTTCAATTTTCAGTGCATAGCCAGCCAGCTCTTTAATCTGCTCATCTGTCAGCTTCTGGGCTTCTCCCTCTTCCTTAGGAACAGGAACTTCTTCCACATCGCCGCCCGGTTTGCGGATCAGTTTTACTTCCTGGGGATTAACCGTCTTTTCCAGAATTTCCAACTTATCTTTGGAAACCAGATAATCATCCGGGGTCACGGTTCCCTGTACCACATATTCGCCCAGGCCGTAAGCGCCTTCGATCAATACATTCTTATCATCGCCGTCAGCTACGTTAACTGTGAACATAACACCGGCAGCCTTGGAATATACCATCATCTGAATAACAGCGGACAATGCCACGTCCAGATGGTCAAAGCCCTGTTTCTCACGATAGTACACGGCACGGTCGGTGAAGCAGGAAGCATAGCATTCCTTTACTTTCTGAATAATCATCTTGGCGCCCTGGACGTTCAGGTAGGTATCCTGCTGCCCGGCAAAGCTGGCATCCGGCAAGTCTTCCGCAGTAGCGCTGGACCGAACGGCCACATACGGTTCTTTCTCACCAACTTTTTTGCCCAGTTCTTTATAGGCTTTCGTGATAGCAGCCTGCAAATCCTTTGGCATTTCTTCATCCATAATGGCTTTACGCAGTTTGGCGCTGATATCCCGCAGCAGAGCAGTGTTTTCCACATCAGTCAGCTGGGCGATCAAGTCAGCCATTTTCTGTTTCAGGCCGGTTTTCTCAATGAAATAACGATACGCATACGCAGTGGTTGCATACCCATAGGGTACCGGAACATCTGTTTTGGCAGTCATTTCTCCCAAAGAAGAAGATTTACCGCCTACAATGGCCACATCTTTGCGCTCCATCTGTTCGAACCACAAGAGATACTCTTTTTCTTTCTCCATAAATGCCACTCCTTTTAAAAATTTTTATTGTACACACAAAGTGAGATTATTCCCCTATTTAGTATATACTATACCATTCTTCTATCAGATATTCAAGGTCGTTTCTTGGAAATCTTTGCGCGCAGTCACACCCGTGATATAACCGGCCTGAAATCACATGACAATTTTGGAAAGATCTCCTACACCATTTACCAGGTCTTTCACCAGACACAACAAAGACAAGCGGTTATTTCTGATTGCCTCATCTTTATCCATTACCATGACATCGTCAAAGAACTTATTTACCGGAGCGTTCAGTTCGCTGAGGATATTCAGCGCGCCTGCATAATCGCAGCGCACCATCAGCGGGATCATCCCGGTATCCAGTTTCTTCACAACCGCATATAAGTCCTTTTCCGCCTGTTCTTTAAACAGCCCTTCATGAATCGGCTCTTCTGCTTCCGCTTTGCTGCTGAGATTGTTGACACGGGTAGCCGCCTGAATCATATCCGCCGCTTTGTCACCTGCAACATATTCATTCAGCGCCTGTGCCCGCAGATACAGATCGTACAGATTATTGTTGCGCTCATCGGCCAGCACGGCATCGATCACGTCGTACCGGATCTTCTGATCCAGCATCAGGTTACGGAAGCGCAGCTTAATAAAGTCAAGAATCTGTTTTGCCAGTTCTTTAATATTTTCCATGGGAACTTTAAGAAGCAGGATAGATGCCCCTACAACCTTCGCCATGTCCAAATTCATTTTGCTTTCCAACAGAATATTGATGATACCCAGAGCCTGACGACGCAGTGCGAAAGGATCCTGGGAACCGGTGGGCGCCTTCCCCCTGCTGAACGTAGCTACAATGTTATCCACCTTGTCTGCAATACCAAGGATCCGGCCGATTTCTGTTTTGGGCAGCACATCGCCGGCAAAACGGGGCAGATAATGTTCAAAGATACCTTCACAAATCCCTTCTTTTTCTCCATCCAGACGCGCATACTCCCGTCCCATGACACCCTGCAGTTCCGTAAATTCTGTAACCATGCCGGTAACCAGGTCGCACTTGCACAGGCGGGCAGCCCGTTTCAGATCATCCAGCGACAACCGGCTCTGCTGACCGAAATGAAGCATCTCTACCAGCCGGATCAGGCGCTGACTCTTATCGTACATATTGCCCAGACCTTCCTGGAACACAACTGTTTTGATCTTCTCTTCGTACGCTTCCAGTTTCTGTTTGCGGTCTTCGTTAAAGAAGAATTCCGCATCACTTAAGCGGGCACGCAATACCCGTTCATTGCCATGGGTCACATTCTCCAGAAATGCTTTGCCGCCGTTACGGACAGCAATAAACTTGTTCAGCAGTTTGCCGTCTTTGCCGCGTACCGGGAAATACCGCTGATGGTCCCGCATGGGGGTGATAATGGCGGCTTCCGGCAGGGCCAGATATTTTTCTTCAAACGTTCCGCATAATGGTGTGGGATATTCTACCAGATAGTTTACTTCTTCCAACAGGTCAGGTGCAATTTCAATATCGCCGCCTTCTTCTCTTGCCAGCTCGGTAATCTGCTGCCGGATCATCTCCCGGCGCTTATCCTGGTCTGCAAGGACAAAATTTTCTTCCAACACTTTTTCGTAATCATCAGCAACCGGGATTTCGATTTTCCGGTTGCTCAGGAAACGGTGCCCCATGGTATAACGGTCAGACTGAATATCCGTAACCGAAACGGGCACCACTTCTGTACCGAACAATGCAACAAGCCAGCGGATAGGGCGCAGGAAACGAAAATCAAAGTCTGCCCAGCGCATATGGTTGGGGAACGGGATGTTTGTCAGGATCTCCTGCAGAACATTTGGCAGCAGTTCTGCAGTGACACGGCCCTGGGTATGTTTAACCGCATAAATATAATTATCCCGTACAACCAGATCTTTCACATCCACGCCTTTGCCACGGGCAAAGCCCTGGGCCGCTTTGGTAGGTTCCCCGTCCTTAAAGGCAATCTTCACAGCCGGGCCCTTGAATTCTTCCGTACTGTCAGCCTGAGTTTCTTCCACTCCGTCAACAAGAACGGCGAGACGGCGGGGCGTACCCAGGACGGTTACATCAGCAAATGGCACCCGGGCATCCTGCAGTTTTTTTACTGCCAGCTCTTTCAGGTCTTTTAAAATATTCGGCATATAATTCGCCGGCAATTCTTCCGTTCCGATTTCAAACAATAATTTTTTCATTATTTGTTTCCTCCCTTCAGCAGCGGGAAGCCCATCTTTTCCCTTTGTTCCACATAGGCTTTGGCACACAGGCGCGCCAGACGGCGCACACGCCCGATATACGCGGCGCGTTCGCTGACGCTGATGGCGCCGCGGCTGTCCAGCAGGTTAAAAGTATGGGAACATTTAAGCACATAATCATAAGCCGGGCGGATATTGCCGGTCTCCACGATCCGTTCTGCTTCTTTTTCAAATTTTTCAAACATGTCAAACAGCATATCGGTATCTGCCAGTTGGAAGGAATACCAGCTCTGCTCCACTTCGTTGTCATGGAACACATCGCCGTAAGTCACATCGCCGACCCACTTCACATCGTACACATTTTCCACTCCCTGGATGTACATGGCGATACGTTCCAGCCCGTAGGTGATTTCAACAGCCACCGGCTTGATGTCCAGGCTGCCTACCTGCTGGAAATAGGTGAACTGGGTAATTTCCATACCGTCCAGCCACACTTCCCAGCCCAGGCCCCAGGCGCCCAGCGTCGGCGATTCCCAGTTGTCCTCCACAAAACGGATATCATGTTCCTCTGCTTTAAAGCCTAAAGCTGCCAGGCTCTGCAGATACAAATCCTGAATGTTTTCCGGAGACGGTTTGATGATTACCTGATACTGATGATGCTGGAACAGGCGATTGGGGTTGTCGCCGTACCGGCCGTCTGCCGGACGACGGGACGGTTCCACATACGCCACACGCCAGGGTTCCGGTCCCAGAACCCGCAAAAAAGTCAACGGGTTCATGGTACCCGCCCCCTTTTCCATATCGTAGGGCTGGCCCAAAATACAATTCTGTTCAGACCAGAACTTTTGCAATGTCAAAATCATTTGCTGAAAATCCATCTTTTCCTCCTTCGTGTTACAAAGCCGTTACTTTTGCGCAACCCTCTGCCTGGTTATTCCCTCTGCAATCAGTCTGACGCAAATAAAAAATCCGCCTCTGCAACAAATAAATGTTACAGGGACGGAGAATCTCCGCGGTTCCACCCTGCTTGGTCACAACATACATGACCCGCCTCAACGCTTATTCAATTCTGCTCAAAGCTGCCTTCTTCCGCCTGTCGCCGGCTTGCACCCTCCCGGCTCGCTGCAGTGACAGAATACTTAGTCTTATCATCGCTACAAAATATTATATGAAGTCCGGACTGCTTTGTCAAATGATTTACTGATTTTTCTGTTCCACAATCTGCCGTATGAAATCAAGACTTTTTACGGGTTGCTCCGTCTGATACACCAGATATCGGTGCAAAATCTGTTCCAATTCCATCAACGCCGCGCCTTTTACCGAAAAATGCCCGGGGTCAGCAAAATCCAGCATACGTAACTTCTGCCACAACCTGCGTGTCTCTTCGTGGAACGGCTGCAGCGCTTCCGTCTTTCCCGAGCCGGAATGACACTCGTTACAGATGAAGCCGCCCTGCATCTCGCTGAACCAGCCATCTCCTTCGGAAGGACGGCTGCAATTGACGCATACTTCATACACGGGACCGATCCCGCAATAATCCAGCAGCTGTATCAGATACGCAAGCGATACCAGGCGCGGATTGCGTTCTACCAGCAGCTGCAACGCTTTTCGTAACAATAAATACAGGCCTTCCGAAGGTTCGCCCTGCTCCATCAGCCGTTCTGTCATTTCAGCTACAAGAAAACCGTACGCCATTTGTTCCAATCCAAGTTGCGGCATGGGCGCTGCCAGCTGGCAGTTTTTGAGTTTATCCACCCGGCTGCCCGGATACAACTCTGCTTCCAGGCAGGCAAAGGGTTGCAGCAGACGTCCCGATATGCTTTTGGGATATCGGGCTCCGTAGGCCATAAACACAATCTTCCCATGCTCCCGGGAAAAGCACACAACTTTCTTATCTGCAGTCTGCCAATTATTTACTTGTAAAATCAATATTTCGTCCTGGTAACTTTCCATCGTCTCTGACACAACGGCGGTGTCTTAATCCGCTTCTGCTTTTTCCGCCTTCACCCGTTCAATTCGGAACTGGTCCATTTTCAACACCGTAAACGTCCAGTTTTTCCATGCAACCTCATCGCCTTCTTCCGGCTTCCGTCCCAGCCGGCTGAAGATATAACCGCCCAATGTGTCGTCTTCATCTTCTTCCTCGAATGACAGATGCAACAAATCACCCACGTCATCCAGCGGCATCTCTCCGTCCAGGTTAAAGCTTCCATCCGTCAGCGGCAAAACGTCCGGGGGTTCCGGTTCGTCATATTCATCCTGAATATCGCCTACAATTTCTTCCATCAGATCTTCCAGCGTAACCAGCCCCACTGTACCGCCGTATTCATCCACGACGATTGCCAGATGGACGTGTTGCTTCTGCATAGTCTGCAACACCCGCAATGCATTCATCCCATCCGGCACCATGATGGTTTTCCGTAACACAGAACGGATATCAAATCCCTGGGACACATCTGCATTAAGGAACTCCCTTACATGGAAAATCCCCAGTATATGATCCTTATCTTCTTCACAGACAGGAAAACGTGTATGGCGGGTCGAACGGATCACCTCCCGGATTTCTTCCGGGCTGTCGTCCACATATACGCAGGCCATGTCCTGCCGGGGAACCATTACTTCCCGGGCCACCGTATCGTTAAACTCAAACACATTGTCAATCAAAACACGTTCCGCGCTGTCAAGTTCGCCTTCCTTTTCACTGGCACTGACAATTTCCCGCAGTTCTTCCTCGCTGCGGGATATGTCTTCTTCCGGCGTATACGTTACGCCAAAAAGCTTTGCAATGCCTTTGGCAATCCAGAACGTGAAGCCCACCAGCGGATACGTAAGCAGGTAAATGGCGCGCAATGGAGTTCCCAGATGTACGATCACATTTTCCACGTTATCCCAGACAATGATACGGGGCACCAGTTCCCCGATGACCACATGCAGCAAAAGCAAAATCAGGAACGCGCAAAGCAGGCTGAGGGAGGACGCCGTATCGGGCAGCCAGTCAAACAACTGGTATTGCTCTGCCGTAACCGTCTCCGTCATCCATTGCTGCATGCCGGGCATCCCTAAAAGCCGTTCCGCCAGAAACGGGCCCCCATACCAGCCAAGCAACAGTGAAATGGAGGTAATCCCAATCTGCAAGGCACTGATATAATGGTTTTTCCGGTCATAGATCTGCAACAATGTTTCCGCCCCGGAAATTCCCTGTTCTTCCATTTCCTGCAGCTGTGCCCGGCGGATCCGGGACAGCGAATATTCCGCCGCTACAAACAGCGCATTAAGTATAATCAAAAACAGGATAAACATATTATCCTTCCTTGTACCCCAATTCTTTCAGCAGCTTCGACTTATTACGCCAGTCGGCCTGCACCTTGACCCACAAATCAAGAAAAACGCTGCAACCCGTCAGGGTTTCAATATCATGCCGGGCCTCCTGCCCGATTTTTTTCAGAAGACTGCCCTTTGCCCCGATAACGATCCCTTTCTGCGATTCCCTTTCCACAAAAATCGTCGCCCGGATAAAAACCGATCCGTTCACGCGTTCTTTGTATTCATCAACTTCGACAGCAATCGCATGAGGCACTTCATCGTGAGTATTGCGCAGCACCTTTTCCCTGATCATTTCCCCTGCGATAACCCGCATCGGCTGATCGGTCAGCTCGTCCTCAGGGAATATGCTGGGACCTTCCGGCAGGTGACGGACAATTTCTTCTTCCAAATCCGCAAAGCCATCCTGTTGCAACGCGCTGATGGGAATGACTGCAGCAAACTGCAAATCGTCCTTATAACTCTGCATAATACCCAGCAATTTGCTCTTATCATCCAGCTTGTCTATTTTATTAATCACCAATAACACAGGCGTATTGACTTTCTTTAAATGTTCAATGATAAATTTTTCGCCGGCTCCTTTTTTTTCGCTGGCGTCAACAACAAACAGCACCACATCAACCTGGTTCAGCGCACCGATAGCCGCCTGGTTCATATACTCCCCCAGTTTATGCATCGGCTTGTGTATACCGGGTGTATCCAGAAACATAATCTGGGCACGGTCAGTAGAAAGAATGCCCATGATCCGGTTACGGGTCGTCTGGGGGCGGTCGCTCATGATGGAGATTTTTTCTCCGACCATCCCGTTCATTAACGTGGATTTCCCGACATTCGGTCTGCCAACAAGTGCCGCAAAGCCTGTACGATGATTATTTTCAGTCATAAAAACTCCTTAATCTTCTTACACAATTTATAAATATCGCTTACGCAAAATCCGTTGCCTTAAAACGGAATGGCAACAACTCTTCCAATTCTACGATCTGCATATCGCCGCGCACGTTTGCCATAACGATGACCGGAATTTCAAACTCCGCCATCACCTGACGGCAGGCGCCGCATGGCGAGGTCACATCTTCCGTATCCGCCACTACCAGCAACATCCTGATTTCACCGGGACGGACACCGGCTGCCGCTGCCGTAAACATGGCCACCCGTTCCGCACAGACCGTCAGGCCGAAGGACGAATTCTCCACATTACAGCCGGTAAAAATATCCCCCGAGTCCGTCAGAACCGCTGCCCCCACTTTAAACTTTGAGAAAGGAACATACGCATTTTCACGGGTCTTTAATGCCTTTTTAAACAATTTTTTAACAGTTTTGTCCTTCTTTTGACTGTCATCGCGACCCATCGTTTTCTCCCCTTCCTTCAGTTCTTTATCAATCTTATCTTTTGCGGGTTTTACCTTTTTTGCATGCTTATTTTTGGATTTTTCACTTTGCGCGGACCTGGGTGTTTGCTTTTCCGGCCCCGCATCGACCACAGCTGCTGTAAAATGATCCGCGTCGCCCTCTGCAATTTTCGCGTCCAGATCAGCCTGGCTGAGATGGATCATCCGCAGTGCTTTTTCTTCTTCTTCCCGCATCACAGCCTTATCTTCTTTATTCATGTGGTCATACCCAAGCAGATGGAGCAGGCTGTGCACCCCCAGATATACCAGTTCCCGGTTGAAGCCGTGCCCGTATTCTTTTCCCTGGCGTAAGGCTGTTTCCGCCGAAATAATAATGTCGCCCAGCAAATGATCGCCCGGGCCACCAATCTCGACTGGTTCTTCCGCTTCATCAAGCGCAAAGGAAAGAACATCGGTAGGACGGTCGATACCCCGGTAATCCTTGTTCAGCACGTGGATCACCTCATCGTTGACCAACGACACGCTCACTTCGGTTTTTGCAGACAATTTATGCAACTTTGCTACTGCCTGCAGGCCACGTTTCAGTAACATGACCGCTTCCTTCGGAACCAGTACCTCATCCTGGTCATCACTGAAACTAATCTTCATACTGTTTCCCCGTTTCTTTCATTTTGTCCGGATTCTGTTCAAACCGCTCGTATGCCTTGATAATGGCGCCCACGATTTCGTGTCGCACCACATCCTTTTCATCGAAATAATTGATACTGATGCCCGGCACTTCACGCAGCACTTTCGCCGCATGGATCAATCCGCTCTTCCTGCCCAACGGAAGGTCTATCTGTGTAGCATCCCCCGTTACCACCATGTGGGAACCGAATCCAAACCGGGTCAGAATCATTTTCATCTGCTCGGGAGTCGTATTCTGCGCTTCATCCAAAATAATGAATGAACCGTTCAGGGTACGTCCCCGCATATATGCCAGCGGAGCCACTTCAATGGTGCCCCGTTCCAGATACTTTTGCGCCGTATCATTGCCCAGCATGTCAAACAGTGCGTCATACAGCGGACGCAGGTACGGGTCTACTTTTTCCTGCATATCCCCCGGCAGGAAGCCCAGCTTTTCTCCGGCCTCCACTGCCGGGCGGGTCAGGATGATCCGTTCCACTTCCCGTTTTTTCAGCGCCGTAACCGCCATGGCAACGGCAAGGTAGGTTTTACCGGTCCCTGCCGGCCCGATACCGAAGGTGATGAAATTATTTTTGATAGCCCGTACGTAATTCCACTGGCCCAGCGTTTTCGCCTTGATCTGGTGTCCCCGCCAGGTAACGATCAGGGTTTCCGCATACATGTTATGCAGTTTTGCCACTGCTCCGCCCTGCACCATATAAATACTGTACTTCACATCATGGCTGGTCACCGGCAAGCCCTGCCGGTACAGAAACAACAGTTCTTTAAAAAGCTGTTCCAGTTTCTGGTTTTCTTCTTCACTTCCGCTGAAGATAATTTTGTTTCCCCGGGCCATGACCGTCGCGTCAAAGCTTGCGTCAATTAACCGCAGGAACTCGTCGTTCCGGCCCAGGATCCCTATCATTTCCTGTTGATCGTTGATCTCAATTACATGTTCGTCTGACAAAAAAGACAAATTGCTTAACTCCCTTCCCTGTTTTGCTTTCCGTATTCTTTACGTTCTTCTCCGTTTTTAATTTCGGAATCGCTGTATCATTGATCTGTATAGTTACAGCCATCTGGGGGCTTGCTGTACCAATGTTTTCTTATTTCGCCGCTTCGCCTTCGATTATGGTCACTTTACGGATCACAACCGGTTCCACCGGCTTATCGTTGGCGTCTGTTTTGGTATGTCCGATTTTCTGCACTACATCCATTCCTTCGCTCACGCGTCCGAACACCGCATGATGATTGTCAAGCCATGGCGTAGCCTTCAGGGTAATGAAAAACTGGCTGCCGCCGGTATTGGGCCCCGCATTGGCCATGGACAGAACGCCCGGACCGCTGTGACGCAGTTCCGAACTGAATTCATCTTTGATGGTATAGCCCGGACCACCTGTCCCTGTTCCGTTGGGGCAACCGCCCTGGATCATAAAACCGTCAATCACGCGATGGAAGATCAGATTATTATAAAAGCCTTTATTAGCCAGTTTAATAAAGTTTTCCGTTGTAACCGGCGCCAGTTTTGTTTCCAGACGGCAGGTAAACGTACCCATGCTCGTTTCAAACACTGCCTTTGCCGGTTTCGGAGCCGGCTTAGTCGGTTCTGCTTCCTTACCGCAGGCACTGAAAGAAAAACTGATCAGCAGGCACAGGCACAGCATTATAATTTTCCGCATTGCAAACACGCTCCTTTACTTCTTAATATTATAAACAAAAAAGGCAGGCGTGAAAAGTGCCTGCCCTTTTTAATTAAGGAAACACCGGTTAAATGAGTTTCCAGCAACTTTATTCCCCTGCTTTTTTATGCTGCAGGAACAGCCAGATCGTTCCTGCCAGCAGGATGGAGGTATATGCGCCGCTGCAGCAGCCAACCAGCATGGCGAAAGAAAAATTGTGAATCGTTTCTCCGCCAAACAGGAAAATCGCTACGATAGCAAACAGAGTTGTAATCGTGGTGTATATCGTACGTGTCAGCGTAGATTTAATACTGTGATCAATCATATCCGTTACCGTCTCGCTGCGTCGATGCACCTTCAGGTTCTCTCGGATACGGTCAAAAATGACGATGGTACCGTTGACGGAATAACCTACGACCGTCAGCAGTGCCGCTACGAAGGTAGAGTCGATTTCCAGTTGAAGCAGGGAGAACCAGCTCAACGTAACCGACACGTCAACTATCAGTGCGATGATGGCAGCAAGTGCGAAATTCAGTTGGAACCGGATCGTAATATACAGCACCATCAGCACCCAGGACAGGAAGATGGCGATGGCCGCCTGCTGGATCAGCTCGCCGCCGATCGTAGCGCCGACGTTTTCCACGCGGCGGATGTCAAACTTGCCCAGGGATTTTTCCATATCCTGCATCACGGCCGTACGGTCATTGTCCGCAATGACCGGCGTACGAATCAAAACGCCCTGGGACGAAGTTGCCGCCGAATCATTACTCTCCAACTGGATAATGGCACTTCCCAGATTATGCTTGCCCAATACTTCACGGACCTGGGCAACCTGTACTTCTTTTTCAAACTTCAGATCCATGATGCTGCCGCCGGTAAAATCAATACCCAGGTTGAAACCGCGGGTGATCATGGAACCGTACCCGATAATCAGGCCGATAATCGTGATCGCAAAGAAAATTTTCCAGTTCTTAACAATAGAAAAGTTTTTCATTTTGCCACCTCCTCTGTTTTCGGAGCGGAGATGCCAAAAGCCGTGGGGCTCTTGGTAAAGTTCGCATCAATCAGGAACTTCAGCAGGAACTTGGTAACTGTAACTGCCGAGAACATGCTCAGAATCACACCGATAGCCAGCGTAACCGCAAAACCTTTGATGGGACCCGTGCCCAGATAGAACAATACGGCACAGGCCATCAGAGTCGTAATGTTGGAGTCGAGAATGGTGACCAGCGCGCGGCCGAAACCGTTATCCATAGCCCTGCGCAATGTCTTGCCGTTCCGGATTTCTTCCTTAAACCGTTCAAAGATCAGTACATTGGCGTCAACGGCCATACCAATGGACAGAATGATACCCGCCATGCCCGGCAGCGTCAGGGTCGCGTTTAAATAGCGCATGACCAGCAGAAGCAGCATGGTATACAACAGCAGTGCGATATCCGCTACAAGACCGCTGAGACGGTAGAACAGAAGCATGAATACAAAGACACCGGCTACACCAATCAGGAACGCTTTCTGGCTGGCTTCCTTGGAATCCTGCCCCAGGGTCGGGCCCACGGTCCGGTTTTCAATAATTTCCAGTTTGACCGGCAAAGAACCGCTGCGCAGTAAAATAGCCAGATGCTGAGCCTCTTCCATAGAACGGTTACCGGTAATCTGGGCGCGCCCGCCGGTAATCGCTTCCTGCACAACCGGAGCGGTCAGTACTTCCCCGTCCAAGGTTATTGCGATGCGCTTGCCCACGTTGCGGGCCGTTACATCTGCAAATTTCTGTCCGCCCTCATCAGAAAATTCCATGGAAACCAGCGGCTGGTTTCCGTTTCCGACTACTGCTTTCGCGTCTTTCAGATCCGTACCGGTCAGCACCGTTTTATTGTTGGGGTCCTTGAACTCCAGCATAGCGGTCTTGCCCAGCATATTAATTGCCTTTTCCGGATCCTTTACGCCCGGCAGTTCAACTATGATGCGGTCACGCCCCTGACGCTGTACCACAGGTTCCGTCAGGCCCAACGCGTTTACACGCCGCTCAATAATGTGGGTCGCCCGGTCCAGCGCGTCATCATTCACTTTTAACTGGGGCGTATCCACTGCCTGTAGCACCACATGGGTACCGCCCTGCAAATCCAGCCCCTGCTTGACCGAGCTCGCCAGCGGCCGGATATACATACAAAAGCCCCCGACAATTGCAAGCGCAACGATCAGGAACTTCCCCAACTCATTCCACCTCAAAATACTTTACCCCTTTCATTTGTTACCAACGTAACATTTATAAACTCAGTTCACGAGACGGTGCAGCGGATAAACCTTGTTTCCGTGACCAGTGCTTCTACCTTCCGGTCGTATGAATCCACGGGAATTGTTTCCCGCAAAAGTGCCTCACAGGTTATACCTAAACGGAAACCGCTGGTTTTTACAAGAAAGCGGTCATAAAAACCGGCTCCCCTTCCCATCCGGCAACCGTTCAGTGAGAAACCTGCCCCCGGCACAAGAATCAGGCCGATGTCTTCCGGTCTGACAGGCGTCGCCGGTTCCCGCACTGTCCTGATACCATAGCAGTCAAGCGGCAGATCAGACAGTGAATCCAGCATTGCCGCTTTCATCTCCGTCCGGGAAACGATCCACGGTACCGCAACGCGTTTGCCCTCACGCAACGCGGTCTCCAACACAGCATCAACAGAAATCTCATTATGGAAAGAAAGATAACCGAAAATAACGGAAGCCGCTTTATATTCTTCACTTCGCAGTATTGTGTCGCAAACGGCCCGGCTTGCTTCGGTAACATAGCATTCCGGAAAACGTGCGGCAGTTTCTTTTAACTCACGCCGCACCCGGCGTTTTTCTTCCTGCAACAAGTCCCGTTCCATCAGGCATCCAGATTTTCGGGCTGAACATCCGCACCGGCGTCCTGGAAAGCGCTGATAGCCGTTCTGGCAAAATCAATTTCCACGCCTTCCGCCAGTCTGACTTTCACTTTCGTCGGCCCTACCTTGGTCAGCGTACCGTACATACCACCAATGGTTATGATCTTATCCCCGCGTTTCAGTGAATCCAGCATCTCTTTCCGTTTCTTTTGCTCCTGCTTCTGGGGACGCCATAACATAAAATAAAAAATGGCCGCCATCAATATAAACGGCAGTATGGCATTAGCCATTACCATCACATCAGTCATCTTACACCTCCCGGTTGTCAGTTATGCAGTTTTTGCATTTAAGCATACAAACCACACAAAATTACATAATATTTTACCACATGCAACCGTTAGTTTCAACCTTTTCAATACCGGATATTGCCGAAACTCTGTCATAGCAAATCGTCAGGCCGTTTGTCCTTTTCTTCCCAGTTGTCCCAGAATTCTCTCCGAAATTCTCCGAAACGATCCTGTTCAATCGCTTCCCGGATCTTTTTTGTAAAATCCAGCAGGAAATGCAGATTATGAATGGATAACAGCCGCAAGCCAAACGTTTCTTCAGCTTTAAATAAGTGACGGATATAAGCCCTTGAATAATTACGGCAGGTGTAGCAGTTACAGTGTTCGTCAATCGGCCGGAAATCTTCCGCATACACAGCATTCCGAATTACCAGCCGGCCCTTGGCTGTCATGGCCGTACCGTTGCGGGCCACCCGGGTCGGAAACACGCAGTCGAACATATCTACGCCCAGATTAATGCCTTCCACCAGGCAATCCGGTGTCCCAACCCCCATCAGGTACCGGGCTTTCTGCTTATCCATCCAGTCAGTAGTCTGATCCAGCACTTCATACATTATTGGTTTTGGTTCTCCCACCGAAAGCCCGCCGATGCCGTAACCGGCAAAGTCCATTTCCTGCAGAGACCGGGCACTCATTTTCCGTAATTCCGGGAACATACCGCCCTGTACAATACCGAACAGCGCCTGATCTTCACGGGTATGCGCTTTCAGGCAGCGCTCTGCCCAGCGGGTCGTGCGTTCTGTTGACTTTTTCGTATAATTAAGATCCGACGGATAGGGAATGCATTCGTCAAAAGCCATAGCAATGTCGGCACCCAGTTCTTCCTGCACCCGTACGGAAACTTCCGGAGACAGGAACTGTTTGCTGCCGTCAATATGGGAGCGGAACATAACGCCCTCTTCTGTAATCTTCCGCATCTCGCCCAGGCTGAACACCTGAAAGCCGCCGCTGTCTGTGAGCATGCCGCGATTGTAATTCATAAACTTATGCAAGCCGCCGGCCTTTTTTACCAGTTCGCTGCCGGGACGCAAAAACAGATGATAGGTGTTGGCCAGTATCACCTGGCTTTCCATATCGTATAATTCTTCCGGCGACAGCGTTTTAACAGTAGCCTGAGTCCCCACCGGCATAAACATGGGCGTCTCAAAGGTTCCGTGCGGCGTATGAAGCCGGCCCCTGCGGGCCTTTCCCCGTGCTGCTTCTTTTATTAATTCGTATGTTACTGCGTGCATGATATCTCCTGAAAAATTTAAGCCAAACCTGTCGGCAATTTCTTATCCAACTCTGTAATAAACATGGCATCTCCAAACGAGAAAAAGCGATATTCCAATTTTACGGCTTCCTCATACGTGTGCAGCATCACTTCCCGTGATGACAGGGAGGACACCAACATCAGCAGCGTGCTTTGAGGCAGATGGAAATTGGTTACCAACGCGTCTACCATATGCCACTGATAGCCCGGGTAAATATAAATCTGTGTCCAGTTTCCTCCGGCCTTCACCTCGCCTGTTGCGCCGGCAGACTCCAGGGTGCGCACTGCCGTAGTACCCACAGCAATAATCCGGCGTCCTTCCGCCTTCGCCTTGTTGATGGCAGCGGCGGCTTCCGGGGTCACGCTGTAAAATTCCTTATGCATAGGATGGTCTTCTATATTCTCTTCTGTTACAGGACGAAACGTGCCCAAGCCTACATTAAGAGTGACAAACACTTCTTCACAGCCCATGTCTTTGATTTTCTGCAGAAGTTTTTTTGTAAAATGCAAGCCTGCAGTAGGCGCCGCAGCCGAGCCCGGATCCCGGTTGTAAACGGTCTGATACCGTTCCTTGTCTTCCAGTTTTTCCGTAATATACGGTGGCAGCGGCACTTCCCCCAGCCGGTCCAGAATCTCTTCGAACACGCCTTCAAATACAAAACGGATAATACGTCCGCCAAAATCCGTATGGTCAATAATCGTCCCGGATAGTTCTTCCGAGAAATTGATATGGGCCCCCACCTGCAGTTTTTTGCCGGGGCGCACCAACACTTCCCAGTCCGTATTGTTCAGGCGGGTCAGCAAAAACACTTCCACGTGGGCCCCGGTATCCTTATATCCATACAAACGGGCCGGAATCACGCGGGTATCATTAAAGACCAGCAAATCGCCGGGTTTCAGATATTCCGGTAAATCATAAAAATGACGATGTTCCATCTCACCGGTATTTTTATCTACCACCAAAAGCCGGCTGTGATCCCTCGGTTCCACAGGATGCTGGGCAATTCGTTCTTTCGGTAATACGTAATCAAAATCAGAAACTTTCATAAAGCAGTTCTCTTTTCTTTTTATATGGATGGCTGTCCGTTAAATGTATACGGGCAATGTTTCAAATACAGTTCCTTCAGTACACGGAAACCAGACAGGTTCCCGGATAATAATGCTGCAAAATCGTTTTGTAATACTCTTTTGTTTTTTCCGGCGCCGCATCAGCCATGCCTTTGGCACCCCATTTGGACAAGCCAAGCCCCCGGCCGATTCCTTTTCCTTTAAACAAAATGGTTTCCTCTGCTGTGCCTTCCAAGAAGTGATACCCGGGAATAACAGACTGCCAGGCATTTTTCTCGCGTCCTTTGATTTCAATGGGAATCTGCTTTTTCCCAATTTCTATACCATAGCCGTTTTCAATGGGCACATCGAGTTTTTGAGGTACCGGATCCGTTACATAAACGTCAAACCAGTTGCTGCTTAAGGCCAGCATATCCGCAAACTCCTGGCCGCTCACGGTTACACTTCCCAGTTCGCCCTGCCAGTATATCGTCTTTATCCTGCCGCTGGGATACCGGTCCTTCAGGTCTGGCTTTTCACTGTCAGATATGCGGTATCCCCGCAGTCTTCCAATTTTATGCCCGCCCTGTTCTAAAAGCCGGCTGATCGTCACGGCCTGTATCTTTTTTTCCCAGGTAAAACTGGGACAGTCCGAATCATAATCCTGTACAGGCTGCAAATACGGAATATCCTTCTGCAGCACTTCTGTTGCGCTGACAGTCATGCCTCCGCTGCTTTCGCATGTATAAGCCGCGGCAGGCTGCCCGTTATAATACAAAACCTTTCCGGCAGTCAGCGCCGCAACCTTCGTTATATTTTTATTCTCATTACGGATGCCGCCATAAAACGCTTCCGGTTCCACCGCCCGTACAGCAAACAGACCGCTTACCGGATTGTTTTTATAGTACCATCCCAGACTGCGGACAGCAACAGCCTGTGCTTTAATTGCTTCGTCCGGCCAGATAGGGGAAGACTTGGGTCCCAACACGGAATTTACATAATATTCCATAGGCACCCTGTTGACTACCGTAAGGCTTTTTCCTTCATTTGTCACATAAACTTTCAAAATTCCCCGATACTCCTGCCGGTTTACGGAAAAAAGATGGCGGGGACGAACCGTGGGAGTACTGTCAGTATTTTCCGGCTCCGCAATTTCCAACACAGTTCCGCTGGCCAGTTGGTGGCTGCCCAGTGTAATTTTTCCCTGATTTGCCGCAATAAAAAACTTGCCCTTTTCTAATTTTGTTTTCTTCCCATCCGGTTCTGTAGCCACAAAAGAAGCCGGCGCAATCAATTCAGCAGAAAACTGGGAAACAACCAGGCCCACATCAAGGTCCGAAGATGCACGGACCGGACCGGTAAAAAGGCAGGTCAGTAAGATGATGAATACATAAAAAAAAGTCTTAATATTATTTTTCATATCATAACCCGAAACAAAAAATAAAAACAGATATGACGAAACCTATTTATATAAAATCGTTTCCTGCTTCTGAAGCTGGATAATGTTTTTCGTTATACGGATAAATGGCTTACTCTCCGTTTGAATTTCGTCGGCATCCGTTCCCTCAGGATTATTCTCGTTCCCTGCTCCGGTTTTTGGCTTTTTCCATTCCATGTAGCGGTCCCGTTCGCTGAACACACAGCCGCAATACGGCTGACGGTACAATCCCAAGGCCAGGCTGATATCCACACCTTCCTGATAATGGGGACGCCAATCCTGATAATAAAACTCCACACCAAATTCTTCCGCCGCTGCTTTCGCAGCCTGTACAATCAGCTCATGCTTCTGGTACGGACTGTACAACAAGGTCGTGGAAAATGCGGTAAACCCATGATCCGCCGCATATTTTGCCGTGTAACGAAGACGCATCCGGTAACAGAACGCACAACGTACGACCGGTTCCTCCAGCATTCCTTTCACGCATTCTTCCAGCGGATAGGTCTTATCAATGATCAGCCGGTATTCCTGTTTTTCCGCCAGTTCCCGTAACGCAGACAGGCGGCGCTTAAACTCCTTATAGGGATGAATATTCGGATTGTAATACAACAGGGTAAAATCCGTGCCCTGCTCCATGAGCGTCTTTGTCGGATAACAGGCACAGGGACCGCAGCAGGCATGCAACAATAATTTCATCGCTTTATCCTTTACAATTATCCTTTACAATAGTGAAGGCTGTTCAATCTTCGATTTGCCTGCAGAATCATCCGGATAAGGGACGCCAAGATACCGGTACGTTTCCCGTGTCGCCACGCGCCCACGGGGCGTGCGCTGCAACAGCCCCAGCTGCATCAGGTACGGTTCTACCACATCTTCGATTGTGCCTGCCTCTTCACTGACAGCCGCGGCGATGGTATCGACACCGACAGGTCCGCCGCCAAACGTCTTTACAATTGTCTGCAGGATACGCCGGTCATTCTGGTCCAGCCCGTAACGGTCAACTTCCAGACGGGAAAGAGCCTCATCGGCCAGCTTCTGATCAATGACAGCCTGGCCAAGTACCTGGGCAAAATCCCGTACCCGTTTCAGAAGGCGGTTCGCCACACGGGGCGTGCCCCGGGAACGGCGGGCAATTTCCAGCGCGCCCTCCGGCGTCATCGCAACATCCAGTTTCTCCGCTGATTTATTTACAATAATGCGCAGCTGCTCCGGCTGATAAAATTCCAGACGGCACTGTACGCCAAAACGGTCACGCAGCGGCGCCGCCAGAGAGCCCAGCCTTGTGGTGGCTCCAATCAGTGTAAATTTGGGAAGGGGCAGCCGTACATTCTGGGCGCCCGGTCCTTTGCCGATGACAATATCCAGCTGATAATCTTCCATGGCTGAATACAGTATTTCCTCTACGGCTTTCGGCAGGCGGTGAATCTCATCAATGAACAGCACCTCCCCCTCCGACAGGGTGCTGAGGATCGCGGCCAGATCACCCTGCCGCATAATGGCAGGACCTGATGTAACACGCATATTTACATGCAATTCATTGGCAATAATATTGGCCAGCGTTGTTTTTCCGAGACCGGGTGGTCCAAAAAGCAAAACATGATCCAGCGCTTCATTCCGTTTCAACGCCGCTTCAATGAACACCGAGATATTCTGTTTTACTTTATCCTGCCCGATATATTCTTCCAGCGTCCGGGGGCGAAGACTGTACTGTTCCCCATCAGACTCCATTGTCTCCGATGTCACCAGCCGGTCATCAAAATCCATATTGTTTTCCCCTTCTTCTCTTATCTTTTAGCAAAAATCTGCAAGGCTCTTCGGATCAGCTCATCCCGTTTCAGTGTAGCATAGTCCGGAATCTTCCGCAGCACCGGCAGAATTTCCGAATTGGAATACCCTAATGCAACCAGCGCGGCCATAGCTTCATTGATTGCTTCCAATTTGCCTTCGCCGCTGACTGCAGCGGCAAATTCCCTGTCATTCTCTTCGCTTTCCAGTGTACCGATTTTATCCTTCAGTTCCAGCACCATACGTTCTGCCGTTTTCTTTCCGATACCGGGCAGCTTGGTCAGCATTTTCAGATCCCTGCTCTGCACCGCCAGATAAAAATCTTCCGGCCTGACAGCTCCTAAAATACCTATCGCAACTTTAGGGCCTATACCGCTTACGTTTAGCAGAAGCGCAAACAGGTCATAATACTGTTGTGTCAAAAAGCCGTATAGCTGAATCGCATCCTCCCGTACAGACGTATACGTTAAAACACGGATCTCCTGTCCCATGGACAGGGTGCGCATCTGGGACACCGGCATAAACACACGGTATCCGACACCGCCTGCCGTTTCAATCAGGCAATACTCTGCCGCCTGATACGCTACCGTTCCTCGTACTGAACCAATCATAATACACGCTCCAACTCTGTCTTTGACAAATATCCGTGGAAACGTGATAGCAAATACTTTCCCACGATTATCTGCGCTCTTTCGTTAAAAAAACTATATACGCACGATGCACCTATCATTTTCACGTTGCTATCTTTTGCTCAGCGGGTTCCGTTGTTTTTCCAGGATTTCCCCGATCCGTGCGCCGCCCGTTGCCTGCAACTGCAGCACCCTTGCCTGGTTCAGCCCACAAATCGCGGCGGCCAGGGCGTCCGCCGTATCATCCGGCTCAATTTTTTCACGGATTCCCAGCAGGCGCTGTACCATAAAGATAATCTGATTCTTTTCTGCCGCGCCGGTGCCTGTGACCGATTTTTTTATCTGCATCGGCGTAAATTCCAGCACCGGCAATTTTTTCTCCGCCGCCGCCAGCAATACTACGCCTCTGGCCTGGGCAACCGGGATCGCGGTGTTGACATTGCGGTTAAAATACAGTTTTTCCACAGACATAAAATCCGGCTTAAAATGACTGATAATGTCGGAAACATCCTGGTGGATCTTCAGCAGCCTCTCTTCCGGACACCAGTCCTTGCCGGTCAGTATAGAGCCATAAAATACCGGCTTAAGCGTACTGCCTTTCATTTCTACCACCCCATACCCGCAGATAGCGGTACCGGGATCAATTCCTAACGCCAGCATACTGTTTCCTCCAGCCTTCTGCCTCAAACCATCTTATTACAATTTATTATACAAGGCACTAATGACAAAAATGTGAAACAATATAATAAAAAAGGCAGGCTCATTTGAAGCCTGCCTGCTTTTTCTTATTCCTCGTCGTCATCGTCCGGCAAGTCAGCGTTGGTATAGACTTCCTGTACGTCGTCCATATCGTCGAACATATCAATTGTTTTACGGACCTTTTCCGCATCCTCATCGGACAGTTGCACCATCGTGTCAGGAACCATGGTGATTTCCGACATAACGGTTTCGATATTGTTGTCGGCCAGCGCTTTTTCTACGGCGTCGTAGTCCTCAGGCTGGGTCACGATTTCAAAGCTGTCTTCATTGGATTTCATGTCTTCTGCACCGGCATCCAGTGCGATCATCATGACTTCATCCTCATCATAGCCGGCTTCTTTATCAATTGTAAAGATACCTTTACGCTTGAACATCCAGCCTACCGAACCGGTCTCGCCCATGTTCCCGCCGTGTTTGGTAAACGCATGGCGGATATCCGCAGCTGCACGGTTGCGATTATCAGTCAGCACGTCCAGCATGATTGCCACACCGGCCGGACCATAACCTTCATAGGTAATCTCTTCATATTTTGCGCCATTGGTCTCACCGGCGCCTTTGGCAATCGCACGTTTGATGTTGTCTTTCGGAATATTGTTGGCTTTTGCTTTGGCCAGCGCCAGTTTCAGACGCATATTACCAACTGGGTCAGGGCCGCCCATCTGCACGGCAATGGTAATCTCACGACCGATCTTTGTCGTTATTTTTCCTCTTGCAGCATCTGCTTTTCCTTTTTTGTGTTTGATATTTGCCCATTTAGAATGTCCGGACATGTTAATTCCTCCAATATATCAGCTTATAAGATAAGTAAATTTAACTATCGTATTATACTATATTTTCCTCTTCATGACAATCATTTTCTTAATATATACTGGATTTCTTCATTATTGCTTTCACTGCTTTAAGCCTGCTGAAACAATTTTTCTTTATTCAGTTATATTCAAATCAGAAATTTTCGTATATAATTTAATCAGAATCCTAAAACCGCTGACAATCATTACAACAATACTGTTAAAAGAAAACAAGTACCGGGAGGGGAATCATGGACATTAAAAAAATCAGACTGGGGAAAACCGGTTTATGGGTCACGAAAACCGCAATGGGCTGTCTGCCCATCCAGCGCATCTCATTGGAAGCGGCAAAAAAACTGCTGCGCAAAGCGTATGACAACGGCATCAATTATTTTGATACCGCCAATATGTACACGGACAGCGAAGAAAAAATCGGCGCGGCGCTGCACGATGTACGTCAAAACATTGTTATTTCCACTAAAAGCGGCGGCACCGATTACAAAACGGTAACCGAGCATATCGAGCTTTCTTTAAAACGGCTGCAGACTGACTACATCGATCTTTTCCAGTTCCATAACCCCGCTGTTATGCCTTCCCCGGAAGATGAAAAGGGAGCGTATGCTGCGGCGCTGGACGCCAAAAAGAAGGGATACATCCGTCATATAGGCATCACGAATCACCGGCTGAAGGTAGCGCATCAGGCTATTGATTCCGGATTATATGAAACGCTGCAATTCCCGTTTTGCTATCTGGCAACGGATAAAGATATCGAACTAGTAAAAGACTGCAAAACGCACGACATGGGCTTTATTGCCATGAAAGGCTTATCCGGCGGTATGCTGACCAACGCAGCGGCCTGCTATGCTTTCATGCAGGAATATGACAATGTGGTTCCCATCTGGGGCATCCAGCATGACTGGGAAATGGACCAGTGGCTTAAACTTACGGAAATCAATCAGCAGATGACGGATGAACTGAAGGAAGTCATTGATGCAGACCGTAAAGAATTATCCGGTAATTTCTGCCGGAGCTGTGGTTACTGCCTCCCCTGCACTGCAGGCATCGACATTCCCCAGGCAGCCAGAATGGCCATGCTGCTGCGCCGTTCACCCTATAAACGGTTCATGAGCGATGAATGGTATGCCAAAATGCAGAAAATCGAAGAGTGCGTACACTGTGACCTTTGCAAGAGCCGCTGCCCTTACGGATTAGATACTCCGTCCCTGCTGCAGTACATGTTAAAGGATTATAACGAGTTTTACGCAGAGCATCACAACGATTAAAACAGTTTTTCATTACAAATACTTATCCCGTTATGCAGACGCTTCTGCATAACGGGATTTTTATATTGCACAGAATACTATTATTAAAAACGCTCCGGACAAAAAAACGATTCGCAAACGGGTTCTTTGCTGAGGCGCTGATTTAACGGGTTTGTCCCCCGCCTTATCCGTTATCTTCCTCTACTGCGTGGAGTCCTGCCGCGTCCGTTACCGGCAGCGAGAACAGGATTGCCTGGGCCGGCGTATCCATACCGGCCTTTTGCATCACGGCCTGCATGATTGCGTTCTTCTGTTTCTTTTGGGTGACGATTAAAGTCACGTCCTTTTCCGAAGCCAGCGGCACACCGAAGAAAAGTTCGGCCCGGTTCACACCGGTACCCCGGGCATGCAACACCGTTCCGCCATAGGCGCCGGCCGCGCGGGCCGCGTCCATGACCATGTCGTTGTGTCCCTGGTTGCTGACAATGATCAATAACTCCATTGTTGTATCTTTCATTACGGATTCTTCTCCCTTCCGGAAATTCTGTTCTGCCGTCAGATAAGCAAGCTCCCGCTTTCCGCCGATGCTGCTCATGGGAACAATGAAAGCTATGCCCGTATCCGGTACGTCAATATAAAGCTTTTTCCGCAAATACCCTTTGGTTTCTTTCCATACTTCATCAGTCACCACATTCAGGCAGACTGCTTTTTCAGACCGGTCCAGCCCCAGCATATCCAATATTTCGTCTTTGGCAGTTCCGTACCCTAATAAAACAAACCCCACCGGCAGCTTCTTATCATAAAACGCAAGAAAACCAGGCAGCTTCTCCCTGCTTGTGATGGTTATCATCAAATAGACTTCCACAGCCTGCTACCTCCTACAACTCGATAATATCGTAGTCCCCGAAATCCTCCAGCGTACTCTGGCTGACACTGGTTTTGGGAGTACTGCGCGCTTTTACCATATACATAACTCCCAGCAGCTGGATCGTGACCAACGGTGTCATGGCTACCATGGTTACCACACCAAACGCATCTGTTACCACATTGCCGCCCTGCGTCATGCAGGCTCCTATGGCAAAAGGCAGCAAAAACGTTGCCGTCATGGGACCGGACGCCACGCCGCCTGAGTCGAAGGCGATAGCAGTAAACACAGGGGGCACAATAAATGTAAGTATCAACGCGATGAGATACCCCGGTATCAGCATATAAAACAGATGGATTCCTGTCAGCACACGTACCATGGCCAGGCCTACCGAAATCGCCACGCCGATGGACAGGCTGCGCAACAGTAATTTTCCGCTGACAGCGCCGGCGGTAATATCTTCTACCTGCTTCATCAGCACATACACTGCCGGTTCCGCCTTGATGATAAAGTAACCGATCAGCATGCCGATAGGTATAATGATCCAGTTATAGGGCAACGTGGCCAGAATACTTCCCAGGTCGAACCCGGCCGGGATAAAGCCCACATTAGCGCCTGTCAGGAACAGTACCAGACCGATATAAGTACATATAATACCGTGAAGAATGCGGAGCAGCGGCTTTCCTTGAAGATGAAGTAAAGCCAGCTGAAAAATACCGAAAAATATGGCTATGGGCAAAACCGCCTGGGCAATTTCATGCATCTGATCCGGCAGTTCAGCCAAAAACATTTCACCCAGCTGCATGGTATGCAGCACTCTCGGAATCACAACCGGTTCAAACGTCGCGTTTTCCGGTTTAAAAATCAGGCTCAGAAGCAGGACGGCGATAATAGGCCCGATGGAGCAGAGAGCTATCATGCCAAAGCTGTCCTGGGAAGAATGGCGGCTGCCCCGTAACCCCGAAACGCCTACGCCAAAAGCCATGATAAACGGCACCGTCATGGGACCTGTGGTCACACCGCCGGAATCGAACGCCACCGCCAGAAAATCCGGCGGCGCATAGCATGCCAGTACAAAAGCGATAACATAAAATAACAGCAGCATCCGTTGCAGTGAAATGCCTACCACCATACGGATCAGTGCCGCCAGAAGAAATAAAGCCACGCCGCCTGATACCGATAAAATCAATACCCTGTTAGGAATAGACTGGACCTGGTTTGCTAATACCTGCAGATCCGGTTCCGAAATCGTGATCATAAAGCCCAATAAAAAGCCCAACGGCAATATCAGCCAAAGTTTTCGGGTTTTTGTAATACGGGTTCCCACATGATTGCCCATAGGTTCCATGGCCTGTTCCGAACCGATGGTAAAGAATACCATCCCTACCATCAGCAGGATGCAGCTGTATAAGAAAACCATCACCACATGGGTCGGCATAGGAACGATGGTAACAGAAAGTATGAGAACGATTGCTACCACCGGCAGAATCGCCTTGACTACTTCACTGATTTTTTCCTTGATTATATCTTTTAACAAAACAGGATCGTCCTCTCTAATTCTTCTTCATACTGTTTACAATGGCCGCATAGGTTTTCTCCACCCGGCGGCTTAAATTCTCGCGGATGCTTTTGGAAGAACGCAACAGGCTGGATGCTACATCCATCGCCAGTCCGATCGATAAGCCTTTGCTGTACTCGTAACCTTTCACATAGGTAATGCGGCTGAATTCCGGTCGCCAGCGCCGGTCCATCGGCTTTTTATCTCCGGCAGCCAGTAAATATTCGTTGGCTTCCGCCTCCAGCTTATCCCCGTCTGCGTCAATGGCGCCAAACGTGTTGAGCAGGTCGTAATTAACCAGGTCGATTAACTGTTTCGCGGAATTGTTGTTCAGCACGAAACTGATCTTGCCGTTGGCAAGCAGGAGCAGGCTGCGTTCTTTCCAGGCTCCCAGCTTGTTCATCACGTTCATCTTGTAAATGGCAGGCAGACGTTTTTCAATATCGTCCGCCAGATTGTATTGCGCTGCTTCCAATGCTTCGGTACGGCCAAAGCGGGAAATGGAATCGCCCGCCAGGGTTTCGCCCGCAATACTGACCACCGGGATGATTTCCATCTGCGGGTCGCGATGCAGGCGTTTTGTTAATTCCTCTGTCAGATACTGTTTCATCCCGTCAATCTTTTCTTTTTTCCTGAAACCGTCCTCGGCATTGGTAATCGCAACGATCACTTTGCAGCCGGACTGCAGCAGGGGCACTATAATCTCCTCCACCTCTGCTTCTTCGATCCGGGCAGTACTGGCTGAAAAGCAATAGTAGACAGCGTGAAACCATTCGCTGATATGGGGCGAAGTATTTCGTTTTCGCACCAGCGCCAGCACTTCCTTCCGCCACTCCGGCAGGGAGTCCGCCTCAATCCCCCAGGTATCGAACACGTGGTAGGCCGTCCCGTTGCGGGTGATTACATTCTCGTGGAGACCTTTCCCCGTTTTGGGAAGTCCCGCTCCTGTAGGCAAATCAAAACCATACAGATAATTAAGTAAGGAAGTCTTCCCCACACCGGTTTTGCCAAGGACAAGAATATTCCGCACCGCAGGCTTGTGTGTTTTTATTTTTTGACCTGATTTCCACTGGCCGCTGTCTTCCTGCGCGGCCTTTTCCGAATGGGATGCAGCACCTTCTCTTTTCATCGGGCCTTTACTTCCCGTCCGGTTCCAGATTCTGATTGGCATAAGTAATTTCACCTGTATAACATGTAAAAAACTCTGAACCTTTTTTAATATATCTGCTGCACAGTTCTTTGCAAACTGTGTTTCCTACTTTTTATAATACTTTTGTATCAGCTTCATAATTACGTCCATCGCAAACGCTGAGGTAATGTCCACCTTTTCCCCTTTAGCCATCCGGGACGCTGTCTTGTAGCAGACTTCGTTCACCGCCCTGCCAAACGCGTAGGTAAATGAAGTTGCCACACCACTGTTCACCACAACCGCTGCCACAGATCCGGCACCGGGTATCAGTTTCAGCAGGGAGCGGGAAAAAATGCGTCCGGTGTTGGCGACCACCACATTGACAAACACTTCCTTGATCTTATCCGTACCCCGGTCGATGCCCCAGAAATTGAAAAGATGGGTCGCCATCGTAGTCTGGATCGCTATCAGCGCCGCAGAATCCGTCATTGGCAGCGGACACACCACCGCACCGGCAGCCGCCGCTACATAACGATGGATCAGCTTGTCTGCCTGAATGTGCTTCGTCTGCAACTCCTGACCCAAAGCCTGGGCAAAGGCCAGCTGCAGCCCGGCATCCAGATGATCCACAGACCAGTTCAGCAGTTCGTCCCACTGCATCTTGTCCTCCGGCACACGGGGATCGATGCTGACCATAAACGCAGACGTATTCGGTAATTTCTTTTTCAGTACTGCTTTCATTTCATCCAGTTCCACCATGGTAGCGGCATCAATCTGAGTCAGTACCACGCAGACCTCTGTTAAACCTTCCAATGCCGCAATTGCGTCCAGATCGGTTGGCGTCACCCGTTTATTAGCAGCGGAAATACAATACCAGGCCAGATGTACATGCTTCTTAATATCGCCTTTACTGTTGGCGTCTTTCACAAAGCCGATGACATCCCTGTAGAATTTTTGCTGCTTGTCTTCCCCCACTTCGTAGCCCAGGGTATCATATAAAACCACATCACAATTTTCCGGTTCGTAACAAGTGATGCGGTCCGTCATGGGTTTTCCATTTCCGGTTGCCGCCACATCCATGCCGAAGAGATGATTGATCAGGCTGCTTTTTCCTACACCGGTGCCACCTGTCACAAGGACGCTGGGTTTTTTAACATTTTTGCGGATTTTGTTCAGCACTTTGTCATAATCAAAATACTGCAGTTTATCTATTAATTTTTTTACGTCCTCTTCTTTCAACGTAACACACCTCCGAAAAATGATCCTTTTTCCCATTTTAAAGTCGTAATTTATTGCCATAACAGGCATCACAAGTTTCAATGTAACAGCTTTCCGATCCGCCTGTATACCTGCAACGCATTCTCGTAATAAAACTCATTCCAGTGTTCCTCCGGCACTATCCTGCCCAGATTACGGATATTGTCCGGAATGTTGATCAGGGGCCAGTCGCTGCCGTACATAATTTTATCCCACAGCTCGTGATACTCCAGCCACATGCGCACATACTGCTGAAATGCCGCTATTTCTTTTTCCCGTTTCGGTGTCAGACGATGCTCCCACAAACCGGAAAAATCAAGGAACACATTCTCATTTTTTGATGCCACCTCAATCGCATCAGGAATCCACGGATTCCCCACGTGGCAGATGACGAACCGAACCTCCGGATGTTCACTGGCAGCTTCATCCACGGTAAGGGGATGGGCGTACCGCAGACGTCCGTGATGATTCGCAGTCTCTCCGCTATGCATGACCACCGGCACATCGTAAGCCTTTGCCAGCTCAAAGAGCGGTTCATGACGTGTATCGTAAAGATAGACGTTTTGATATCCCATATAAAACTTGATACCAACGCAATGAGGATCACGCTGCAGGTAATATTCAAATTCCAACGCAGTCTTTTCCGCATTGCCCGGTGTAATCTCTTCACTTTGCACGCCCAGACAGTACCCTACGTTTTCCGGCTGATTGTAAGGCTGCAGGCAAAACGGCTCCCCACCCAGATCAATGAGTCGCGGCACTACACCGCCGAAACGGCAGGGAGCATCATAGCTGTTTCCCATGGCTACAGAAAAAACGATACCGTTATCCTCACAGATTTTCTGCCAGCCTGCACGAGAATTTTCATGATCCGCCAGCTTTGCCAGTTCGTCAAAGCCTTCAATATTAAAGTAATGCATGTGCGCATCAATAATTTTCATAGCAATGCCCCGGTACCATATTATGCCACAATGTTTATGCTAACTTTCATATATTATGCTGAAGTTTCGGCATCTGCCTGCACAAATCCAAGCTTCCGCCCCTTCTTAAGCTCTTTACGCAGATCTTTGACCAGATCCTGCAGCGTCACGTCGTCCAGGTCTTTCTGCAGGTTTCGCTTAAACTTTCGCAGCCGCCCGTCCATGACTGCATGGATATTTCCTCCAACCGGGCAGTCGGGGTTGGGATCGTGGAAATGGAAAAGATCTTCTTTTTTATCTTCCACAGCACAGAAAATATCCCACAACGTGATTTTTTTGGGTTCTTTCGCCAGGGACGCGCCGCCTACACCGGCCTCCACCGTAACCAGTCCCGCATCCTTCAACTGTCCCAGGGTTTTACGGATGATGACCGGATTCACATTCACGCTGCTTCCTAAAAAATTGGATGTTGTTTTAAACTGCCCTTCGAATTCATTCACCGCTAATAAAATGTGCACGGCAATCGTAAAACGGGAAGAAAAATGCATAATCGTCGCCTCCAGAAGGTTTATATCAGTTTAAGGGATCACCGTTTTATCCGTTTCTCTTTAAAAGCCTAACTCTTCACCCACTAAAATCACTTTGATCTTTTTAGCCGGTTTGCTGCGGCGGGTGACAACGAGATAGTTACAGATTGTATCGGCACTGTTACAATTCCCACAAACCCCGGTAAGGCAGCAGGGCGTTTTTCCACCGAAGCGCTGAACGTTGATTCCCGCCGCCACCGTATGGGCACGGTCAATGGCGCTGTGCAGATTGCCCGTCACCTTATTCAGGCCGGCAATGACAATAACCTGCTTCGGACCGTAAATCATGGCGGCACAACGATTGCCGTTGCCGTCGATGTTAACCAGCTCGCCATCCGTCGTCATGGCATTGGTGCTCATTAAAAACGTATCGCAGAGCAATCCCTGCCGCATAATTTCCATCCGCTCTTCCGGCGTTTTCGCCGTGTCCCGGTCAATGCATCTGAAATTTTTCCGCACATAATCCAGCAGGCCGATCTCCGCAATGGTAGCTGAACCACCCCAGGAAATCACATCTGTTTTCGGAATGAGGGCCAGCGCCTGCTGCAGCGCCTCCTCTTTCGTAGCGCAGTAATAGGCTTCAAAGGCCCGGGCCTGTAACTTTTTAACCAGTGTCGCCCCTAACCGGGCGTTGCGTTCTGTCCTCGGATCTGCCATGATGATTCCCTTCTTTCTTAAAATACTCCTACATTTTATTATATCACAAAAATGAAAATGAGGAATGGATAAAGCCATTCCTCACGCTGTTTATTACAAGAATTTTACATTTGTTGTCACGTTACACACTACAACCCGGTCATCCCTTTGGTACAACCTGCGGACCCCGGTCCGTCTTTCCTTTCAGTCTGTCATCTTCATACACCGGCCACATCTTGTTATCATACAATGTGAGCAATTTGATTTCATCGCCTGTATCGCCAACGATAAAATTCATCTGATAACGGGAATCGTACCGATCCATGTGTCTGTCTTCCCACACCGTGACCTGATACCAGCCGGCCCAGCAATCCACCGGCGGATTGTCTCCGGTTTTGAATTCCATTTTGTAATCATAGAACTGGGAACGATTGTCCATATTGGTAGCAGCAGGAATGAAATCTTCCAGCATGTACTTGATCATGGCCTGCTGCAGTACCAGCGGTGCCGGCCGGTCCGTTACCGGGATGTAATGGCCGCACAAAGGCGCAGGCAGTGTTTCCGCACCTATGATATTGATGCGTCCATCCGGTGCAGGCTGCATCACATACACCTGGGACTGGTTCTTCTTGAGTCCCTTTGTTCCGTCGCCGTTGACCGTTTCCGCATAATCCAGCATAAACGCAACGCTGTCGTCGCCCGGAACCGGTCCTGCTTCAACCGGAGGATTCAGCTGAAATTCTTTAGAGCTCCGCAACCGGGCCGACATGAACACGCTGCCGTCCGGTTGTCCGCCGGGATGGTTCCGACGCACAGACTCGATACCGATGTAAGTGCGTTTAAAAGGATCGCCTGCCAGTACACCTTTTTTATGCATCACAACCAGATAGGTCAGCTCGCTTTCATCGGAAAAACGCCGGTACACGCCTTCCGGAATATCATCGGGGCCGATTGCTTTTTCAGCAGAATAGTTTGCTGCAAAGGCCAGGCTGGCAAAAGCTAAAAGAAAAACAAAACACGCTGCGAAAAGTGTTAATACCTTTTTAGATACTTTTGAATTTCCCATCATACTCTGCCTCCTTTATACAAGTTCTGTTAAAGCCCGAACCTCTTTTCGTTTTCGAATTACTTACTGATACGCAATTACGATTCTGGAAACGCGCCCGCCCTTCACAAACACATACAGATTGCCTTTGTTTACCTGGCTTTTGGTATCATGATTATACCAATACAGCGTTTCGCCATTTTCAGCCGGGCTTTTAATGTCTTCATTACCCAGCCGAGCGTACATATCTTTCAATGACATGCCTACCGTAACGCCGTCCGGTGTCCGCCAGCCGTTATCACTGTTGGATTCGATCCGCCAGACATTATCATCATAAAACTTGACAACAATGGAATCGTTTCCATAAATCATCGTCGTTTCTACAAAATCCCCATACGCCTCGGACTTCACCTGTTCTTTCGTCACAAGGTCCGGAATGCCGAATACATTTTTCACCTGGGAAAACGTCGCACCCAGCTGAACACCTAATGCGATACGGTTTGCAGGCAGTTCTGCAAAAGCCTGACTCATGAGCCCAAATAACAAAACGAAACACAACGAAATAACCCTGATTTTTTTCATGCTTACACCTCTTTCCATATTACAGTACTTTTTCTTTATAAAAAAGCACAAACCTGCTACCCTTCTATCACTTTCGCCTTCCTGCAATGAGTTTTGATATAATTCGCCACAAACGCAAAGTCTTCGTCCGCCGCATACACCTGGTTACGATTCAACGTTTCGTTCAAACTGATCAGATGCTCCTTCGGCAGAATTTCCAGTTCTTTTACATCTTTAAAATAAGTCAGCATAGACGTGCGCGACGCCGTTAGAATGCCTGTTCCTACGGTTCCTCATCCTTTTGCGCCTTCCACCTCATACACCTGCGGCGCTCCGTTTTCACCGATACGGCAGGTCAGCCGGGTCCATGGCGCATAGCCGCTGCCCGGCATGGCCGTCAGGTAAAACGCCTGGGGATCCGTCATCACATACCAGTCTTCTCCGTTGTTGCCGACCATATCCGAAACAAAGCGCGTCATGGCATACTCGCCCACAAAGACCGGCTCGTTGCCCAGGGAATACACCCGCAGTGCATGCTGTCCGTTTTCCTTTTCATAATCTACATACAAGTAACGTTGCCCCTCCGGCATCGATGCCAGCGTGGCGCGGATTTTTTTTGCGTAAAATTTATCTTTTAATTGTTCGCCGCAGTAATCGATAACCAGTTCTTCCGGGTCGTTCATTACGGACAACCTGTCATCCCGGGGACTGTCACTTAAACGCACGGGCAGATACGCGGGAATTTCCATGCAATAGGCCTGGGGCCCCCGCCATGTAATAGCTTCCGTGTATTGGTCATGTTTGAAAATGTCGGGCCGTTCGGAATACAGCAACGTAGTCGTGAAAACGCCTTCCGCATACGAACCGAGAATGTACGGATTGAAATAGAAAGTCACGCCCCGGGGATCCATGGTCCAGAACAGATGACCCTCCTTCGCCAGCTGGTCCACCATCTCACGCATACTGGCGCCGTTGTTTTCTTGAAATGACGCTTTAGGATAATCAAACATCAGCTGTTGTTTGATGGCATTTGTCATGGCAGTGGGGCTTGTGAAAATATCAGTCAGCTGCATCTCCCTACCTGTGTAGGTATCAAAGGTTTTTCCTGTGAAACCATACATGCCATGGGCGCCGCCCATATAACTGGAACCGAATTCCAACAGGCTCACCACCAGAGAATCGGCCCGGCGCACATACACATCGCTGTTATCCTCAAAAGCAGGAAAGAACGTAGCGCCGTATTTAGCCCGTTCGCTATGATCCAGTTTCGCGTCGGACAGCATTTTTTTATGCGATTCTGCAAATCGTTTTCCTTCCTTTGCAGTATACGCATCTAAGGCTTTGTTAATATTCGGTTCGAACGGCACCGGGCCGGTCACCCGGATTCCTGTCCAGCGGGCGCGGAGCAGTTCGCCCTTTTCGTCGCTGTCCACAACATATTCTGTACACGTCATAAGCGGGATGCTGTGCAGGCCCAGCTGGAAATCCACCCCGTTGCCTTCCGCAAAAGCAGGACGGAGAGTGAACAGATTACCAGATGTCTGCGAAATATTATTTCCGCCAACTAAATTATTGACAGCAAAATCAGATACCAAAGGTGCAGCCGCAAACGCAAATGCCGCTGCCAGTGTTACGCTCAACATTTTTATCTTTTTCATAGGGTGGCCTCCTTTTCGCAAAATAATTACAGATAACTTTTTTGTGTTCACTTTTTTAATATTATATCATGTTTTCGGCAACAGAATCTCTGATTTTGACTTTATCAATTTTAATTTAATCATTTAATCATTTTCATAAATATGAACGAATTGAAACTAACGTGATGCAACTGAAAGTTCTTTTGTCAAAAGACACAAAGAGTTTTTCACAGAACCTGCAACGCAAAAAAAACGGAATACCCGAAACGATCAGGTATTCCGAATTTTTTATTTTCCTTTTATTTGTTTTTTACAGCTTCGGGCCGGCAACCACAAGCTTTTTGCCTTCCGCATTGCCTTCATATTTTTTGAAGTTTTTGATAAACCGCTCTGCCAGGTCTCTGGCCTTCGCGTTCCATTCTGCCGGATCTGCGTAGGTATCACGGGGATCCAGAATGGCCGGATCCACGCCGGGCAGTTCCGTGGGAACTTCCAGATCAAAAACGGGAATCTTTTTGGTGGGAGCCTTGTTCACATCGCCGTTCAGAATGGCGTCAATGATGCCGCGGGTATCCTTAATGGAAATGCGCTTTCCGGTGCCGTTCCATCCGGTATTGACCAGATAGGCCTTGGCGCCGCT
>DOSQ01000102.1 GCA_003512125.1 Acidaminococcaceae bacterium | reverse complement strand
GCCAAGTAAACTTAGAGAGAAAACAGGCACCTTCTGATCCGTCTCTTCAAAACAATAGATCAGCGGCCCGCGTGCCAATGCTGCTTTTCCAACGCAGTCCCGCACCCGGGGATCTGCATGGATGCGGCGAACGGACAGATCAAAGGAGAGCTTCGCAATATCTCCCGGCTGCCAATTTCGGGAAACGTAACAATACCCGTTTTTCATTTCGCCTTGGACGGCCTGTCCGTTGACGATAATATTGTACGACTGAACATAATGAGGAATACGGATTGCCAGCGAGAATTTACCTCCATCCAGCATTGTATAGCAGGCTTTCCCTTCCCAGGGGTATGCGCTTTCCAGCCGGATTCTTCCATGGCGGGTTATAGCCTCGCTGCCGATCAAAAGATGGCTATATAGCGTGCTCTCATCCTCGCTCCACAGATATTTTCCCAGGGAGGCGATGAGCCGTGCCAGATTGGGCGGGCAGCAGGCGCAGGCGTGCCAGGGCGGGCGCTGCGGCAGCACATGCTCATAGCCCGGCGCGACGCCGGATACGCCGATCTTCACTGCCAGAGGATTCACATAGAAAAACCGTTTGCCGTCCTGCTGCATGCCCGCCAGCGCGCCGTTGTACAGCTCCAGTTCCATCAGGTCGGCATACCGTCCGTCTGCCCTGAGTTTCAGCATTTCATGGGCGAAAAAGGTCATGGCCACCGCGGCACAGGTTTCGCCGTAGCACCGATCCGGGGGCAAATCATAATCCACTGTAAAAGATTCATGAAAAGCAGATGCACCGACTGCGCCGGTAACATACATCTGCTTTTGCGTAATGTTTTCAAACAATCGCTCGCATGCGGCCTGCAATTCCGTATCTTCGGTTTCCGCGGCGGCATCCGCCATGGCGGTGAGCATATACAGCTGCCGCACGGCGTGACCCCGGGCCACAGTCTGCTTGCGCACGGGTACGTCGGTTTGATTGTAGATCGTATCGTCTGCCAGAATGTCGTAGCCGCCGTAATGGACGCCGGGATGGGCAGGCGTATGCTTTTTGAACCAGTCCGGGTCCTGCCCCCGCAGGTTCAGGAACCGCAGGGCCATGTCCCGGTAGCGGATATTCCCTGTGGCATGGTACAGCCGCAGCAAACCGATCTCGATTTCCTGATGCCCCGGGATGCCGTCTTCTTTTTCAAAGCGGCCGCAGATATGATCCGCCAGGCGCACACAAATGTGCAGCAGTTCATCCTTTCTGGCCGCTTCGTGCAGGGCCACGCCCGCCTCCAGCAGGTGGCCCGCGCAGTACAATTCATGGCATTCCAGCAGGTTTTTCCATTTGTTTTCGGGCTCTTTCACCGTGAAATAGGTGTTCAGATAGCCGTCCGGTTGCTGGCAGCGGCCAATCAGCGCCACCGTTTCGTCCACCCTGCGGGATAAAGCGTCGTCCCATTTCAGGGCCAGGGAATAAGCCGCGGCTTCCAGCCATTTGGCCACATCGCTGTCCTGGAACACCATGCCGTAAAAATCTCCGGTTTCTTCTCCGGCAGCCATACGGAAATTGCTGATGGCGTGGGATTTTTCCACGCCGGGCACCTCGTCCCGGAGGATCTTTTCCATGTAGGGGATGGTCACGTCCGTCATGAGCCGCTGGCGGGGAGACCAGAAACCGTCCGTGATACGCACGTTTTTGAGCGGGATATGCCGGATGCCCATGGCGTTTCCTCCTTCGTCAGTTTTTCATGCCGGTCATTACGATGCCTTCCACGAAATACCTTTGCCCGATCAGATAAAACACAATGCCTGGAATGAAGGACAGGCAGGTGGCGCACATGATGCTGCTCCAGTCGTCATTGAAGGAACCGCGGAAGATGTTCAGCCCCAGGGCCAGGGTGTAGCGGTCCCGTCGGGTGATGTAGGTGACCTGCTGCAAAAGGTCGTTCCACAATTCGATGAATTTCAGCAGCCCCACCACGATCATCGCGGATTTGATGGTGGGCACGATGATAAAGATCAGGATACGGAAAAAGCCGCAGCCATCAATGGTGGCCGCTTCGTCCAATTCCCGGGGCACGGTTTTTACAAACTGCCGGATCAGGAAGATATTGAACGCACCGCCGCCGCAGAAGTGCGGCAGGATCAGGGGCCAGTAGGTATTGACCAGGCCCAGCTTGCTCCAGGCGATGAACAGGGGAATCAGCGTTACCATGCTGGGCAGCAGCATGGAGCCCACGCACAGGGTGAACAGGAACTTTTTTCCCCGGAAGCGAAGCCGCGCGAAGGCATAGCCGCCCATGGTGGCGGTGATCACCGCGCCAATGACCGCGGGCACCAGGATCGTCATGGTGTTGCCCAGGAATTGCAGATATTCAAAGGATTTCAACGTATCGGAATAGTTGCTGAACCGCCACTCCGGGGGCAGGAAAGCCGGCGGATAGGCATACAGTTCGCCGTTGGACATGAGAGACGAACGGAAAATCCAATAGATGGGAAACAGGACGATCAGCCCCAGCAGGATCAGTAGGATCAGGCACAGGATATTCGCCGCCTTTTCCCGCCGCTGTTTGGATGGCATGCGATGCTCTTTTTTCAGCGCTGCCGTGCTCATTCCTTATCATCTCCTTCGTAGAAGATCCAGCTGCCGCTGGTGGCGAACAGAAGGCCGGTAAAGATGGCGATGAGGAGGAACAGGATCACAGCGATAGCGCTGCCGTAGCCATATTTGTGAGATTTGAAGGCCTGGTTGTAAAGCATATAGCACATGAAATAGCTGCCGGTGCCGGGGCCGCCCTTGGTGAGGGACAGGGCCGGGGTGATCACCTGCAGGCTGCTGACCAGGCTCATCAGCAGATTATAGAAAATGATGGGCGTCATGCAGGGAATGGTGATTTTCCAGAACCGCTGCCAGGCGTTGGCCCCGTCGATTTCCGCCGCCTCGTGATAGGTGCGGGGCACGTTTTGAAGGCCCGCCAGGAAAATCACGATCAGGTTGCCGCTGAGCCATACGGCGATCAGCGCCAGCGACGGCGTGACCATGCCGCTGGAATCCAGGAATTTGACGGATGTGCCGCCCATCGATTTGATGACGTAATTGAAAAACCCGTGGTTATAGTCGTACAGCCATTTCCAGCCCAGGTAAACCGCCAGGGCGGGCAGCACGTAAGGCAGATAGAAAATCGCGCGGAAAAAGCCCCGGGCGGGCACCTTGCGGTTGAGCAGCATGGCGATGATCATGGAATAGACCACGCTGCCGATGACGGAGATCCCCGCGTATTCCAGGGTGGTAAGGAGGGAACCGTAAAACTTGGTGTCCCTGGTGAAGAGGCGCACATAGTTTTCCACTGCCCACGTAACTTCATTTCGCCCAGGCCGTTCCAGTTGAACAGGCTCAGGGTAAAGGAAGCGAGCATGGGCAGGTAGGTGATGCAGGTCAGGCCGATCACCGAGGGCAAAAGCAAAATCCACGCCGCCCTGGTTTCCGCGCGGCTGTATTTTACTTTCGCCTTTTTTGAAAGGGCCGTCATTCCTTGCGTCCCTCCATTCCATGATAAGAGCGTCATAAGGGGGTGTACAGCAAACGCTCCAGAGCCATAATTCGTTAATTTTCCTTCATGGAAGCAAAATTGCAGCTCATTCGCACCTCAGAATTGATCATAAATGCCAATTTACTGGTAGGAGCAAGGGCTGTCCCATCATTTTCTTACCCAAGTACCGGGTTCAGGGCAGAAGGATTGCGTCCAAGCCTGAAATTGCAGAATTTCATGACATTTAGACTGCCTACCTTTATCCCTAGAAAGATGCCCATTCGGAGCTTTCCTCGGACTGGCATCCTGTCTACACCAAAGCATCTTCTAAGGAAAGATGGAACCGTTTCTACACCGTTGCGAAATGCAGACATCTTTTTGAAATCATCTGATTTCCTCTGGCGCTGTTTTTCAGCTCTTTGCTGCGTCCTGGCAGAGATGGTCACCCGGGTGGTTCTGGCATATTCTTTGGGATTGCATTGGTCCCGATACGGGCAGTTTTCGCAGGATTCCTTATGAAAGCTTACTGTACAAACACCTGCTTTGCTGCACGAGCAGCTCTTCGGAGATTTTCCATTTGGACATTCGATGACCTGGGTTCCATCCTCATTGAACTTGAAGTCGGCTGCAATATCCTTGGTTTCCCGGCCGGTTAAGTTGGTATTATACACGGTCACATTGTTGGCAGCTGCCTTGTCATCAATATTGCCACCGCTGTATGCTCCATCTGCAGCGATAGTGATCTCTTCTTCCTGTGGACCGATTCCTTCAATATAATCCTGCATGAATTGGTTGTCACTGTAGGTGTTCTGCTCGAATTGGTAGTCTGTTATGACTGATCCGTTTTCTCCTTTTTCCTCAACGAAGTTTGCAACATATCCACGATGACCTTTCCCCGCCTTTTCCCGGTAGGTTGCTTCCGGATCGGATGGATTCTGCAGCATTCCAGAGTGCATTGTTGGGTCTCCCGCTGGTTTCAGTTCGTAATGACCATCTTCATGGCGCACTGCTTGCTCATCCAGCACTCGTAACAGCAACTGGTATTCATTGATTTCATCATACCTTCCACCTGTGCACTGTAGCATGAGGATGCTGGCATCAGCCAGAACTTTCGTAATCTTCGAGGAGGTGTCTTCCGACTTGTTGTAGTAAATCACCAGGTTTTCGTCGTCTTTATTCAGGTAATGCTGTAGTTGCTCTGGCAATTCGATATTCTGCTTATTCAGCACTTGCACCATCCGAGCAACACAATGGTATAGAAGCTCAAGACGAGTCATGCGCTTAATATTGGAATCGATCATCATACTATCCATTCGGCGCAGGCTTCGATCCACTTTCATTACCTTTGCCAATTCCTCGCTCAGGTTGGTTATGCAGTCATGAAGCGGATCTTTTCCGGTTTCCTTGATGTAGGCCTCGCAACGTGCTCTGAACCTCCCCAGCGTTCGGTCACTCATGGGTTGTTCCGCCATGCCTGTGGTGTGCAGCGCAACCTTAAACCGTATATCGAACATCATCGAACTGAGAATGTCATCGTCCGACATTCCATTCAGTTCCTTTAGCAGCAATGCACCAACTGTTACATTGACCGGCGTGTTCGGGCGGGAATCTACACTGCTATACATTGGTGCAAATGCCTTTTCATCAATCTTCGGAAAGATCTCTTCTGCAAATACCTTCGCCCAGGACTTTTCCAGAAACCGCTTCTCGCGATCACTCATCAGCGCTGTGGCGTCCAGCATTGATGACTGATTCGTAGTAGGGTCGTTGGCTCGGAATGACATCTTGACTGCCTCCCAGTGATTTCTTCACTGTATATATTCGACAGTCAACATGTGAATTCCTTTTGGTTAACACTTTTGTAACATTTGCATCCCCTTTTGACGCCTTTATCA
>DOSQ01000103.1 GCA_003512125.1 Acidaminococcaceae bacterium | reverse complement strand
CACAGGAAGGGTGCGAAGTCCCTGGTCTTCCAACGCATTCACCAATTCTTTTAAATAGGCAACCTCCTGCCAGATCCAGTTTTCCCGTGCAAAGAGGATACCTACAAGGGGACGGGGGTCGTCAATGCACTCTGCAGCATCTGTGCCGCTAATACTACCTGCTGAATCATCTTTTATTTTTCCGTAGCTTAAATCCGCTACTCCCATCCAGGGAAAAGCTGCCGGTGGGAGATACGAAACTTCTTCCCCGGCAAATTCCACGCACAGATACAGCCACAAATTGCGGTAATTCTCTGTTCCGCTGTTGAAAATATACTGGCTGACCTGAGCCAGCGCCGCCACATCCACTTCATGGACTGCTTCCACCTCCGGTTGTGTGGAAGAACCCATGATAAACCGTTTTTGATTTTTCAGCAGAAAACGTTTACACGCGTTGCTGAATTCCGTAGGATACACCGCACCCTGCCAGAGGAAAAACACAACGGAAGAATGCAGCATCAACTTTCCGATTGCTTCCGAGTAATTCGTTTCACTGTTAAAGAATAAACTAATACAGTCAGAACAAATCAGTTTTTCCCTGTTCAAATAACGGACAGCCTGGTTCAGCCTCTGATACTGGCGTTCCACATTGGTAAAAATAACGATAGTCTTTTTCATGCAGCATCCTCGTACAACATTAAAAGCAGTAATTGTTTTTATTAAGATAATGTTTTAATAAATTATAAAATATATACCTGTTGTATGGTCAAATATAATTGAAAAGAAAAAGCGGTGCTGGCATGCACCGCTTATAAAATTAAACCTTTTGTCAAAAATTACCCAAGCAATTAGAACGTGAACTCATAACCTGCCATGAAGTTACGGCCTAAGCTGTAATAATATGCTGAAGTTCCACCGGGTGTACCGGAGTTAAGCCAGTCTTTCCTGTTAAACAAATTATTCAGGTGGAAGAATACTTTGTGATTTGTTGCAGGAGAATAAGACAAGTGCAGATCAGTGAAGCACTGCGGTTTCAATTTCCCCAATTTAGCGTCGTTAGCTGACCTGTCTCCATTAAAGTTTACACTCAGCATGGATTTAAATTTGCCTTTTTGATAATTTACAGAACCCATCAGCTGGTAACGGTTCAAATAATCATGCCACTTGTCATCTCCAAATGTTTGTAAACTTCTTTGTTGCGGCCTGCCATAGGAAACACCTATTCTGCTGCTCCAGTTCGCATCGTGCCTAAAACCGGCTTCAACCTCGATACCACTGTTTCTGACATCAGTATTATCATATACACAATTGCCATCAATCGGATTCCCGGAAACCAGATCGATTGCGTCTTTAATTCTGAAAGAGAAGAGGGCTGCCCGGAAATCTGCTTTATTAAAATCTTTCTTATAACCAATCTCAAAATGCGTACCTTGTTCAGGTTTTAAGTTTAACTGAGACACCATGGCCCCCGAACCGTAAATTTTAGTTAACTCGGGTATACGGAAGGATTTACCTGCTTTAGCGTACAATCTGCTGTCGTCTGAAATCTTATGAATATACTGAACTTCGGGAGTAAACTTGCTCATGCTCTCATTATCACTTCTGGTGGATTTTTTCGTTTTGTAATTGTATTGTGTACCGTTAATGTTTCTAACCCAGGTTTCACGCGCATTGAAAATCAAATTGTCAGACTGCCCCATCTGCCAGTTAAAAGATGCGTACAGGGAATAAATGTTCCTCTTATAAGTACTGTCAAATGGCCCCTTATTGTAGGAATACATATCCATGTCTTCTCTTTGATAGTTTGCGCCAACCAGCAATTGATTCTTTCCCAGATTTACGGACTTGCTGATATCAAACTCCGTATTATGGCCTTTTCGCCAACTGTAAAGATACGGTGTTTTATGCGTATCTTTATCATATGCTTTTTCCTGGGTGCCGTAGGACAGGTGCCCTTTCCAGCCATCCTTATCATACCTTAACAGGAAACTCTGATCCGTGTCATAGTACCTGTTTCCATCACTCTGTTTTCCTGTTTTAGGACTTCTTGCTGAAATACGGTGTTCATCTTTGGAATAATTATGTGTAAAAGTTAACGCATCATTAATTTGATAATTCCAAAGTATGCCTTTCTGGGTTCCTTTCAGATAATCATAAACCTTGCTTGTAGATGCAGCATAATCGCCCACTTTTCCTTTATGCTGATAATTGACAACCGCACTGAACTTATCAAAGCTCAGATTAGCAGCATAGCGTTGTCTGTTATAGTTTCCTGCTTCAATCTTGACGCTGTTCTTCATGTTCTTCTTGGTAATAATATTTACAACACCGCCCGTTGCTTCAGAACCATACAGAACAGAACCGCCGCCACGCACAATTTCAATACGCTCAATAGCTTCTGCAGGAATATCTTCTAAATTATATTTACCATCCTGATTAAGACGTACCCCGTTAACCATAACCAATGTGCCTTTTTCAACACCACGAATCATAACCCTGCTGGTCATGGAGCCCATACTCATACCGCTTACGCCTTGTGAATGCGTCATAACCCCCAACGCATTTGTCATTACTTCAAATGCATTGCCGGAACCGCTGCTTTCGATCCTCTCCCGGTCAATTACTTCGACCGAAGCAGGAACATCCAGGGTTTTCGTTTCAACTTTGGTAGCCGTCACGATCATCGGGTCCAGTTCAAAGGCGCTCAATGCATCTTCCGCTTCCGCTGCATACACGCTTGCGCCACCGCAGAGCACAGGCACGATCGTCCCGCAGATTAACGCGGTCATCAACATACTTTTGGATAATTTTTTCATGATAACACTCCTTAAAAATAATTTATTGAATACTTTTCCCACAGCCAGTCTTTCATGGTCCTGCAGTACTTCATTTACAACCAATGGTAAATTTTGCATCATCGTGCAATAGGAAAAGCGAGAAACGTTTATTGTAAAAATGTCAAGCTTCGACTAAATCTCACAAGCCTAAGCGAGACATCACTATCTGTTTACGGTACGCAAAATGTTAAGGAAGCAAAATAATTTTCCTGGTTGACCTTATCTTTCATTTCACCTGTCGGCAAAATTTCAAGACGGGTTTTCACCACCCAAGGCCCCCAATGGTCGATACGCAGCTTTGCGACTCCGTTTTCGTCAGTTGATACTGTGCAGGAAGCATCATCATCCGTGGAATACCCTTCGTACATGGCAAATACTTTTTTATGCTGCACCGGTTTACCGTTGAACAGCACTTTCAGCAGCATTTCACCGCCCCGGTTATTGGTAATGGCGTAGGGATTGGTCAGAGGAATTATTTCCAGTTTCTGCCCGAATTCATGAGATAAATTACCCATATCGCCGTTCCTGGATAAAATCAGGGATTTCGCAAACTGTTGCGAATAGGTGCTGCTGA
>DOSQ01000188.1:1747-5245 GCA_003512125.1 Acidaminococcaceae bacterium | reverse complement strand
TCTATGAAGAATAACGCAAAAAAGTTTTCGGAGAATGTCCTGCGTGGTGTAGGTATTACAGAAGCAGCAATGCAGTCGGGAAATCTTTTCAGCCAGACAGGATTGGAGTTTTTGAGCATTGGTGAAAGTTCCGGTAATCTGCCGGGTATGCTGACGGAATTTGCGGAAATCCAGGAACAGGAGCTTTTTGCCCGCCTCCGGGATTTAAAAGCAGTTTTAGAACCGGTATTGGTGGTCATAATTGCTGCGATGATTTTTGCAGTTATGTCTGTAATGCTGTCGCCGCTGTTTGATTTAATGACGAAGATGCCGGAATAACAATGGCCGGAGGAACAGTTATGTTAAAAAGAATAAAAGAAAAAATTAATTCTGTTGGAAGGAGGAATGTTTCCCACAAAGCGGGATTCAGTCTGATTGAAGTAATTGCAGTTACGATAATTATCGGTGTGATGGCTACCATGTTAATGCCTGCGATTGACGGAGCAGGCTCTAAAGCACGTAACGCAAAGCTGAGAAATGATCTTGCGACATTGGATCAGGCAATTGCCACATATAAACTCGAGCAGGGAAGCGTTCCTGCTTCACTTGATAGTTTAGTCCCTGACTATGTTGCCCAAAACAAAGGCTTTAAAGATGCCAAAAATGAAGATTTCCAGTATTCTGTATCCGGTAGCACTTACACTTTGACCGGTTCTGATGCAGAGGGTAATACTGTAACTTCTAATGGCAGTGTTGAAGCGGAGACACAGGGCTGAGGGTTATCTGCTGGTTGAATGGCTGACAGCTGTTTTCCTGTATGGGATTCTCCTTTCAGGACTGTTTATAGGAATTTCCGTATATGAAAAAACGGTAGCGGTGGTGCAGGTGGAAAGTACGGCCCGGGAATTTGCTCAGGATATTCTTCTTACCAGGGAACGAGCTCTTGCGGGTTCAGATATGGGGTATGTGGAATTAAGCAACGGGCGTAAAGGGTATTGGGTCTTCCGGAGGCCGAATCTGGTTGATAAGAAACGAGGTTTTGCGTCGGGTGGGTCTGTAGCAGTACGATTTAGCAGTATTCCTGCTTACATTATCAAATTTTCCATCAATGGATCTCCGTCTGTAAGTGGACAATTTATACTGCAGCATGAAAGGATTACCTCCGTTCAGGTTAAAGTGAGCCTTGAGCCTGTTACAGGGAGGGTACGGGTAGAACGTGTGAATTTATGAAACGGCAAAACACGATTTTGAGAATTACTCGAAAAGAGCTTCAGCAAGGGAGATACTCGGATGGTTTTGTCATATTGATGATAATCCCTGTATTTCTGGTGTTGCTTGCATTTACTACAGCATTGGTCGGCTGTATCTCTTGTTCATTACACGCTATGGCACATACTAATGAGATGCTGCAGGCATATTCTATACTGGAGGAAGATCAAGCGGTCTGGCAAAAAGAAGTATTAGCTGACAAATTAAATGATGCTTATGAAAAGGATTATGAAAAAGTAATATCGACGCAGACACTTGGACCGTATATTCTCCTTGTTAAAGAAATGCGAAATAAAGCTACAGGAAAGGTATTGGTAAACCGTCTGGAATTTATACCAATAGAAAAGGCAGATGGACAAACATCCTGAACGATGCTTTGATAAAAGAAAATCTGGCTCGATTCTTTTAGAATTAAACATTGTTTTTATGGTTATTGTTATTGCCAGTAGTGTATATTGCAGCGCGGTGCAGGTATTCTTTAACAATAGCAGGAAACTATTGGCGGCTATTGAAATTGCAAAGGCAGCCCGCTATACAGAAAGCATAATTCGTAGAGAACTTTCCTATAACTCGGCAAAAGTAAAGCTGGCAAAAGATTTCAATAACCGGGATCAGATTATCTGTTGGAAAACATATAAAAATGTTCGCGCGTATTGGTATTTGTCGAATATGATGTTATATCGGAAGACATTAAAAGATTCAACGACAGGTGTCAATTCATTTTCAAATCCGGAAATCAAATTGACTGATTTTAAAACTTTTCCGTTAGGAAAGAATAAAATTGGTGTCATTATGGCGTTTAAGGATCCGGAAAGTGGTTTGGAAAGAAGGATCGCTTCAGCTTTGTTTTTAAGCAATGGTTTTGTAGTAAATGAAAGTTCTTTATGAAATGTTTTGTTAGTGAGTCTGATGATCAGGGGGCAGTGGGAGGCACGGACAGGAAGAATGGATTCATTATACTTCCGCTCCTGCTGTTCCTGATGGCTTGTTCGGGTACAGTCTTATGTTATGGACGCAGTGTTTACCAGGAGGCGGAGGCCGTTCGTGAGTTTTTATGCCGGAAGCAGCTGGAAACTATTGCCCAAAGTTTTATGTTAATTTCTTTACAGCAGGAAAAAGAAACAGCAATCAGTGATGCTGTTTATAACCTGCCCCTTTTACAGCCCGGTAACAATGAAGTACGGATCGTGGTTTCAGTTAACAGGGTGAAGGATTTGGGTTTGCGATTTCTTAAAGTTGAAGTAGCAGATTCCAATTCGAATGAATTTTCACTGCGGCAGTGTGTCATGTTCTTTCCTGCTCCATTGATTCAACTGCTCGAAAACCCGGTTACAGATTTGTCAGGTTCCGCAGGAAAGGAAGAAACAGGAGAGAAGAAAAATACTATCACAAGCAAATCAGGTGGCGCAGTTTTTCCGCAGTTTTCCATAGGGGAAATTGCGGAATGGGCTTCGACTGGTTTTCCCTCTCCATTGGAAATGCAGCGTGACGGATTGAGCGGATGGATATATCTCAGCAGGAAAGAAATTTCTCTTCCGAAAGGCCTAAAAGTAAATGGCGATGGGATACTTTGTTTTGGCGAAGATGTGACCATAGGCGACAACTCAGTATTTACAGGTCGTATCATTATTTTGGCAGATTGCAACCTTCATATTGGCAATCAGGTTAGATTAGAAAAATCGTTACTGCTGTGCCGGGGAAAGGTGACCATTGGAACGGACAGCTTTATCAATGGCGCGGTTATGGCAAAGCAGGGCGTTGTTACAGGTGAGAATGTGACAATTATCGGTGACAAGGAGGTGTTGGAACCTTTTAATTCAATTATCAGTTATTAAATTATATGATAGAAGATACAGATAATAATTGTATTTGATCAATGTTTATCTGATATACAATTAAATATTTGAGTAAAGCATAGTCTCCTTCTGTGCATTGATTCAGAGGGCTGTTTATGAAAACTTATGTTTTTCTCCACTTAATCCCCCGTTTGTGCTGCGGGGGATTTTTTCTCCCCAATTTCTCATACTCTGCATCAGTATCTATGGTATAATAAATAACAGAAATACGGATTTCGATAGCTGTTTCACGATGTAACAGGAAAGGTGGTCTGTCCCATGAAAAATTACGCAAAACCCGGCGAGGTCATGTATCACGTAGGTCTGTCTGTGGAAATGCTGCAGGGCGCGAAGTATGCGCTGGTGCCCGGCGATCCGGGACGGGTGGAAGGGCTGGCGAAGGCCCTGGATCCGG
>DOSQ01000188.1:0-1690 GCA_003512125.1 Acidaminococcaceae bacterium | reverse complement strand
TATCTGGCAAGCCATCGCGAGTTTACCAGCTGGCTGGCCCGTGTGGCCGGTGAACCGGTGCTGGTGATGAGCAGCGGCATGGGCGGTCCCTGCATCACCTTTGTGGTGGAAGAACTGGGGCGGCTGGGGGTCACTACGTTTATCCGCGTGGGTACCACCGGTTCCCTGCAGGAAGACCTGAACCTGGGGGATGTGGTGATCAGTAAGGCGGCGGTTCGCATGGACGGGGCCAGCAAAGCCTATGCCCCGGTGGAGTTTCCGGCGGTAGCCGATCTGGATGTGACCGTGGCGTTGCGGGATGCGGCGAAGGAACTGAAGATCCCCTTTGGCCTGGGCATCACGGTGACGACGGACAGCTTCTGGCCCGGGCAGGAACGCTACGACAGCTTTAACGGGTATGTGGTGCGCCGTCTGCAGGGCACGTTGAAGGAGTGGCAGGCTCTGGGCTGCACGAATTTTGAAATGGAAGCGGCGACGCTGCTGACCCTGTGCAGTGTGCACGGGCTGCGGGCCGGCGCCATCTGCGGCGTGGTGGCCAAGCGTACGGACAGCGAGGCCGTGGCGCCGCCGGATGTGTACAAGGTGGCGGAAAAACGTTTCCAGGCTGTGGCGAAACGGGCGCTGGAAAAGCTGATTGCGGCAGATAAAGGATAATGCAGGAGGCATAGTATGTTAGAGATTGGAACGAAGGCGCCGGCGTTTACGCTGCCGGACCAGGATGGGAACATGGTTTCCCTGAAAGATTTTAAGGGACAGAAGGTCGTGCTGTATTTTTATCCGAAAGATAACACCCCGGGCTGTACGAAACAGGCCTGTAATTTTGGGGAACTGCTGCCCCAGTTCCGGGAAAAAGGCGCGGTGGTCATCGGCGTCAGCAAGGATTCCGTAGCCTCCCATAAAAAGTTTCAGGAAAAGTTCGGCCTGCCTTTTACACTGCTGTCGGATCCGGAGCTGCAGGTCATTCAGGCTTACGGCGTATGGCAGGAAAAGAACATGTACGGCAAAAAAACCATGGGCGTGGTGCGCTCAACATATTTAATTGATGAAAAGGGCATCATTGTGAAAGCGTTTGGCAAGGTGAAGGCAGCGGAAAATCCGCAGCAGATGCTGGACGAACTGTAATGGTTCAGTATGTCCGTAAGAGTGTGTTTGAAAATAAAAAATGAGGAGGCATAACAATGGCCCGTGTCATCATTACATTGCTGGATTCGTTTGGTATCGGCTGGGCCCATGATGCGGAAGCCTTTGGGGACAAAGGTTCCGATACCCTGGGACATATTGCGGCGTGGATGGGGAAAAACCGCAAACAGGCGGACGGCTCGCCCCGGTATCTGGCGCTGCCGAACCTGGCAGTCTTGGGGCTGGAAAAGGCCCATCTTGTAAGTACGGGGGAGAGGCTGGCTCATCCGCTCTCCGGGGAAACGCTGCAGGCCGATCCGCTGGATGGCGGACGGGTGAAGGCGGCCTATACCTGCGCGGAAGAGGTGAGCAAGGGTAAGGATACCCTCAGCGGTCACTGGGAGATCGCCGGTGTACCGGTGGATTTTGACTGGGGCTATTTCCCCGATCAGCCGAAGTGTTTTCCGCAGGCGCTGGTGGATGCGCTGATCAGGGAAGGGAACCTGCCCGGTGTGCTGGGGGAAAAGCTGGCCAGCGGTACGGTGATCATCCAGGAACTGGGCGAGGAGCA
>DOSQ01000184.1:2393-6115 GCA_003512125.1 Acidaminococcaceae bacterium | reverse complement strand
AGATGCCGCAACAGGGTTATCCGCAACAGGCGGCAGACGCAGGCAGCTGGACCTGCCCCAACTGCGGAACACAGAATCAGGGCCAGTTCTGCGTAGGTTGCGGAGCACCGAAACAGTAATAAAGATTTCAATTAAACATTCTTCAAAATTGTTATAAACGATTCTGCAAAATAATTATAGCGCTCCTGCAAGAAAGCGGGAGCGCTATTTTACATTTCTCTTACTATTATTAAACTATGGAACCAACGCCTGCCTTGCGCAACATTTCATAAACCGCAGTTACCGGCAGCCCTACTACATTGTTGTAACAGCCTTCGATCCGTTCGACTAGTACGGCTCCTTTGCCCTGTATCCCGTAGGCACCGGCTTTATCCAGCGGTTCTCCGGTTCCCACATACCAATTCATTTCTTCCTCTGTAAGCCTGCGGAAATGAACATGGGTCGTTACCACCTGAAGCAACGTTTTTTTCTGATATAAGACAACCGCAGCGGTTTTTACAGCATGCGCCTTGCCTGAAAGCAATTCCAGCATATGCTTTGCTTCCGCCGCATCAGCCGGTTTGCCTAAAATCTGTTCTCCCAAAACGACAATCGTATCGGCAGCCACTACAGGGAAACCGGTTCCTGTTTCTTTCGCGGCTTCCCTGCCTTTGCCCAATGCATTATAGGCGCATACCAGATCTGCATCGCGGTATGGTGAAAGTAAGGTCAGGTCTTTTTCAGAAAGAATGGATCCGACTGTTTCATTATTTTTTTCAGAATGAAAGGATACGTTTTTAGTTTTTTCCCTTCCGCAGGAAAGTAAAAACTGTTTTCGCAGACCCTCTAACTTTTCTGTTGCTTCATGAACTGTTTCAGCTTCTGCAAAAGGCAGTGAATGAACTTCTACTGTCCATCCCATCTGTTGTAAAAGTTGCAAACGTCTCGGTGAACCGGAAGCCAGGATAATTTTCATAATTTTTTCTTAAACGCGACCTGCTTCGGGCCTACGTTTACCACGTCATCCGGGATGATCACATCGTCGAAGCTGATGCTGCGGGTGTGTAAAGTGTGGCACCATTCGTGTTCGTTCCGATGCAGGAAACCGAGCATCACGATGGGGATCCAGCTGTAAATGAAGATGGGATATGCCAGAAGATACAGCCAGGATTTAAAGGAAGCGCGAATCTTCCAGAGCACCGCGACCGGGAAGATGTACTGCCCTACGCCGATGATCTGCCAAACCTGGATGGGAAGCACTTCATACAATACGTTTGTGTAGAAAGGAACCAGATTGTAAATGTACGTGCAGATGACAAAGAAGGTGGACAGCAGCAGGAAATACGGCTGTACCAGATTGATCATACCGTCCAGCACCACGATGTTGTGCTCGGTAATCCCCTTCCACAACATTTTCGGGATGTAACGGTTGGCTACGTCAAAATGACCCTGCGCCCAACGTTTGCGCTGGTTCCAGGCCGCTTTGAAGGTCAGAGGTTTTTCATCATAGATGACTGCGTCATGGGCCCAGGTAGTAGGAATGTTTTCCATCAGGGCCTTCATGGTGAACTCCATGTCTTCGGTCAGGCAGGTAGCGCCCCAGCCGTACTGCTTCAGCAGTCTGGTATCGATGCACATGCCGGTGCCCCCTAACACGCAGGACAGACCGATGTTATATTTTGCCAGATGCCAGATGTGGTTTACGATCCAGAAAGAAATGGAAAACATGCCGGATACCCAGGTATCGGTAGGATTTTTGGAATCCATATAACCCTGAATGAGGCGTTCCCCGCTGCACAGATGATTGTTCATGATCTTCAGGAAGTCGGGATGCACCAGATTATCGGCATCGAATATGCAGACTGCGTCATACTGGCGCTCCAGTCCGAACAGGCGCTGGAACATCCAGTCCATGGCAAAGCCTTTGCCCTTTCCTGTTTCGCTGAACCGTTCGTAAACGATGGCGCCGGCGTTACGTGCGACTTCTGCCGTTTTATCCACGCAATTGTCCGCTACTACGAAAATATCGTACAGCTTATCCGAATAGTTCAGCTGTTTCAGATTTTCAACCAGCTGCGCGATGACCTGCTGCTCGTTATGGGCGCAGACAACCAATGCAAACGTGCTCTTTTCCGAAAACTGCTTCGTCTCTTTCATTTTTCCAAAGAGACCGAACCAGGAGACTACAAAATAATAAATGGTAAAAAACACAATGATCAATTGCAGTGGGATCATCACCACGTCGTAATTAAAATGCATTTGGACTTATGCACCCTGTCCTTTCCTTAAAGTTACAAGAAGAAACCAAAGACCGCACCCGGCAGGTGGGACCGTCGTTTCTCTGTGAGAATGTTATGCAGAACACGATTCTGCATAAAGTGTAACAGACTGATCTATTATTCTTTTACAAACAACATACAATAAACTGCATTTATGACACCGGCGATAAAATAGGTAAACATACATACAAACGGCCAGCCGGAAGGCCGCTGCCATAACAGGTACGCACCGATTAAAACCGCTAATATAACCGGATACCGGTACATGGGGTTGCCTTTGCCCTTAAAGTCGGGAAATTTTACATTGCTGTACAGAATGATGGCCACAGCCAGTGTCATAACTCCCGCAACAAAGGGCGTAAAAGTAAAACCGGACAGTACGTAGGTTGCAATACAGCAGGCACCTGCGGGAATAGGCATTCCCTGGAAGTACCCGTGAACCACAGAAGTGTTCACGTTAAAACGCGCCAGACGCATGGCTCCGAAGAACGTGTACAATCCGGCGATTATTTTACCCCACCAGCCCAGGTCTGTCAAGGCAAACTGGTAAATCAAAATGGCAGGCGCAACGCCAAAGGCTCCCAGGTCACAAAGGGAATCCATTTCTACTCCGAACGGACCCTGAACACCCAGCGCGCGGGCAGCTCTTCCGTCTAACGAATCGGCGACGACGGACAGGATGATGCAGATGGCCGCCATAAAATAGTTCTGCTCCTGTGTATAAAAAATGGAAAAAACCCCCAACACTAAGCTGATACCGCTGATGGTGTTAGGCACGATGCGTTTGTAATTCACGCTTATATCCTCCCCAATACCGTAATGCCGCCTTCGACCTTATCCCCTTTTTTACAGAGGATTTCTACCTTTTCCGGCACAACCAGCTCCGTACAGGAACCGAATTTGATCATACCGTATACTTCCCCCTGATCCAGGTGGTTTCCCAAATTAACCCAATTGTCAATACGGCGTGCCAGAATTCCGGCAATCTGGATGACCAGGATCTTCATACGGTCATTTTCAATTCCCATTGCGAAACGTTCATTTTCAAAAGCAGCTTTCTGGTTAAAAGCCGGCAGAAATTCGCCTACGGTATAACGCTGAAATTTGATCGTACCTTCCGCAGGGCTCCGGTTTACATGCACATTAAATACGGAAAGGAAAATCGTCACCTTTTTGGCTTTTGCATTCAGGAACTCATCGTCATAGAATTCCGACACGTCCATAACCGTACCGTCAGCCGGGGAATATAACAAAGAGTCGTCCGGAATGACAGTCCGTTCCGGATTACGGAAGAAATAGGCAAAATAGCAGGCCAGCACCAGGGGGATTACGGCAATGTGAATCCCAAATGCAAAAAAGCAGACAACTGCCAGCACCAGTGATGCGGCAATAAAGGGGTATCCCTGTCTTACGATATGCATGAGCGGCCTCCTTCCTTCTTACTTGTCTAAATTTCCCTGTACT
>DOSQ01000184.1:0-2251 GCA_003512125.1 Acidaminococcaceae bacterium | reverse complement strand
CTAAACTTACATTAACTTGTACATTATAGTATGTAAAAATGAATTTGTCTACAATATTTAGTTATTTTTTCTTTCTTTTTTCACTGCGTACTGCAAACACAAATTTTGGCAGCGCCAGCATCCGCATAAAACGGCTGGGCTGTTTCACCAGACGGAAAAACCATTCCAGCCTGGCATCCTGCATCCATTTGGGCGCCCGCTGAACTTTCCCGGCCAGTACATCGAAGCTGCCGCCAATTCCCATAAGCAGATGAGGATGCAATGACTTCCTGTATTTTGCCAGCCATTTTTCCTGCTTGGGAGCGCCTAACGCAGCAAACAGCATCATCGCCCCGCTGCGGTTGATATCTTCGATGATGGCCGGTTCTTCTTCTGCAGAAAAATAACCGTTCCGGCAGCCGGCTACGTTCAGGCCGGGCCAGCGGCGCCTTCCTTCTTCCGCGGCTTCCTCTGCGATACCGGGCTTGCCACCGAAAAAGTAAACAGGGATTTTTCTTTTTGCAGCTTCTTCCAGAAGTCGCAGATACAGATCGTATCCCGCCACCCGTTCCGGGATGGTGTACCCCAGATAATTTCCGGCCCAGACTGTTCCGGCTCCGTCAGGGAGGATCAAATCGGCTGTTTCTGAGAGCAGCGTCTTATATTCAGCGTCCTCCTGGGCCATCATAATGATTTCCGCGTTAGCAGTGACGACAAAATTATTTTTCTTAGCTGCCGTATCCGCTGTCAGTTTCTCAACCGCTTCGTCCATCGTATAAGGCACTACGGGAACACCTAAAATTCGTGCAATTTCTTTCATGTAATTAAAACCTTTTACTAAATTATTTCCAATTATCTTCGGATGGTACTGCCTTTACACTCTCGCCTTATCCGAAGGTACTGCCAAAAACTCTAAGCCCGGATTACGCTGCAAAATCCAGTTCAGCGCCCATTCATTATTGACCAAAATGACCGGACGGTCCTTCTTGTCATATACAAGCATACCGTTGTCAAGGCCCCGCAGCTTTTCAATGTCTTCCGGATTATCTGCATAGACCCAGCGGGCGACGGTAAAAGGAAGCTGCGTCATGACCAGCTGGGCATTGTATTCGTTCTTAAGACGGTATTCCAATACTTCGAGCTGCAGCTGCCCTACCACACCGACGATAAAGCTTTCCAGACCTACATGCTTCTGCAGGAATACCTGGACAGCGCCTTCCTGGGAAAGCTGCAGGATGCCTTTTTCAAACTGTTTGCGCTTCAGTGAATCCTTGGGCTGTACCCGGGCAAAAATTTCCGGCGGGAACACAGGGAAATCTTCAAACCGCAGTTTCAGCTTTTCGTCACTGAGGCTGTCGCCGATCCCGAAGATACCCGGATCAAACAGGCCGATGATGTCGCCGGGGTACGCTTTTTCCACAATCGTGCGTTCCTGCGCCAAAAATTGCTGGGGCTGCGCCAGTTTTACCGGCTTGCCGCTCTGGGCATGATACACGGTCATCCCTTTGTCAAACTCACCGGAGCAGATGCGCATGAAAGCGATGCGGTCCCGGTGGGCCGGGTTCATGTTAGCCTGGATTTTGAAAACAAACGCGCTGAACAGCGGGTTATCCGGCTGGATCACATCCCCGTCCAGCAGTGTGCGGGGCTGGGGCTCCGGAGACATCTCGAGAAACTTTTCCAGAAACTCCTGCACACCGAAGTTGGTCATGGCGCTGCCGAAAAACATAGGTGTCAGTTCGCCCTTAAGGACATCTTCGATATGAAACTCTTCCCCTGCCATATCCAGCAGTTCGATATCGCCCTGCAGCGCTTCGAACAGTTCGTCCCCAATCATTTCTTTAATGCGGGGATCATCAATGTTCGCGGAAAATTCTTCCAGCTGTTTGCTGCCGTGGCTGGCATCTGTCTTAAATAAGGAAACTTCTTTTGTCAGACGGTTGTACACGCCTTTATACTTTCCATCCAGTCCAACAGGCCAGGTAATGGGATACACTTTGATCTGGAGGATCTTTTCTACCTCTTCCATCAGATCCAACGGTTCCCGGCCGAAGCGGTCCAGCTTATTGATGAAAGTAAAGATCGGCAGGTGGCGGCGGTGGCAGACCCAGAACAGCTTTTTGGTCTGGGGTTCGACGCCTTTGGCCGCATCGATCAGCATGACGGCGCTGTCGGCCGCCATCAGGGTGCGGTATGTGTCTTCCGAAAAGTCCTGATGGCCCGGCGTATCCAGAATGTTGACACGGTAGCCCTGGTAATCGAACTGCAGCAC
>DOSQ01000096.1:2142-4074 GCA_003512125.1 Acidaminococcaceae bacterium | reverse complement strand
ACATGCCGGTGCCGTCTACCATGATGGTATTCAGGCTGACTGCCGTAAACACATGAAATGGTTCCGTGGTGCGGGCTACGTTGCGCATCATGATCACCGGACCAATGGCAATGACGTAATCTACTTTCTCACCTTTTTCCAACATGGCCTTCAGCGGATCGGTGACGAAACCTTTATGGCCGTAGCTGCCGTCGTCAGTGCAGACGATCAGTTCGTCGCTGACAGCCCGCATTCGGTCTTCCCACAACACCAGGTCTTTATTCCGGGCGCCGATGATGGAAATGACTTTGTTGCCTAATTCTTTATAAGCACGGGCAATGGGATACACCGGTGCTACGCCGATACCGCCGCCTACGCAGACTACCGTGCCGAAATTTTTCATTTCGGAAGGCTGGCCTAAAGGCCCGACGATATTATCCCATTCATCTCCTGCTTCATAGTCTTCGCAGATGTGGCGGGAGGTGTTGCCTACCACCTGGATGATCATGGTGATGGTTCCCTTTTCCCGGTCAAAGTCTGCAATGGTGAACGGAACCCGCTCACTTTCCGGATCGGACAACACGATGACGAACTGGCCCGGCTTGCACTTGCGCGCAATCAGCGGCGCTTCAATCACCAATTCATAGACAGCAGGTGAAACAAGTTTTTTGTCCAAAATTTTCGCCATGATGATTCCCCTTCCTTTGCGGTTCAGTTATTCATAACTTTTATAAGATTAACACATAATTATGTTCTAATTTTGTTTACTAACCGAACATTGCAAAAAGAAAAAACATACTATCATTTAATTATACCACGTTCCTTACGTTTTTCGTTAAGGAAAAACAAAAGAAATACTGATTCATTCGTATGCATGCTGTCAGGCTCTTTTGTGACAGACTGTGACAATGTCCCGTAATGCAGCTATGGAATTTATTTCCCCGTCAGCCGTTTTGCTATCCTGTCCGCTTCAAAATAAATCTTTTCCTCATCCAGCGCTTTTACTTCGCCTTTTTCCATAACCACCTTACCGTTGATGATGGCCGTATCCGCATCGCCGGCATTAGCAGCGTACACCAGCAGGCTCATGCGGTTGTTGCGGGGATACCAGTGTGGCTTGTTCATATCATAAAGCACGATATCCGCCAGCCAGCCTTCTTCCAGTTTGCCCAGGTTATCGTAGCCAAGGCACTTCGCTCCCTGATACGTGGCCATATCCCAGGCTGTGGCTGCCGGAATGCACAGCGGATCGTAGGTTACACCCTTATGAAGCATAGCGGTGAGCCGTGCTTCTTCCAGCATGTCCAGATTGTTATTACTGGTTGCTCCGTCAGTGCCAAGTCCGACCGTGATACCTTTTGCCAGCATCTTTTCTACCGGGGCGATACCGCTGGCCAGCTTCAGATTGCTCTGGGGATTATGGGCTACCCTTGCCTTTTTGGCAGCCATGATCTCCATTTCTTCTTCCGTTACCCATACGCCGTGTGCAATCAGGCAGCCCCGGTCCAGAATGCCTAAACTGTCCGCGTATTTAATGGGTGTGGCGCCGAAATTCCTGACGCAGTCTTTCACTTCCTGTTCTGTTTCCGCCAGATGCATGTGCATCTCACAGTTCAGTTCCCCGGCGGTGTCTGCTAACAGTTTCAGATACTCTGTGCCACAAGTGTAGGGTGCATGGGGTCCCAGCATGACAGTGATCAGTCCGTCCTCTTTGCCGTTCCAGTCTTTAAAAAGCTGCACATTTTCTTTTAAACGTTCATCTTCTTTATCGTACTTGTCCCCCATCAGGCCGCGGGAAAGGCAGGCACGGATGCCGGCTTCCTGAGAAGCCTGCGCTGTTTCGTCCATGAAGAAATACATGTCGGCATACGCTGTGGTTCCGCTTTTCAGCATTTCCAGAATGCCAAGCTGGGTTCCTGCATAACAGTCGCCTTTCTGCAGCCCCGCTTCCGC
>DOSQ01000096.1:988-1966 GCA_003512125.1 Acidaminococcaceae bacterium | reverse complement strand
GCACCGTCAATCTGGTAGGCATCTTCATAACCTGTTGGTTTTTCTTTACCAATGTAGGAAATTTTGTTGCCGGTGACGCCGATGTACTTTTTTTCATACGCCGGGCCGTCGGTAACGATTTCCACGTTGCTGATTAAAATTTTCTTCATGGTGAGTTCCTTTCGTAAATTTAGAATAAGATATAATGATTTATTCTTCTCCCCGTTGCCGTTTGCTGTAATGGTTTACATAAAAACCGTGCAGCGCGTTCACTGTTTTTCTGTCTAACGGAAACGGCGTGCCAAATGTATGGGCAATACAATAAATTTGTGCAGCCTTTTCCAAAACCTGCGCTGTTGCCAGCGCTTCTTTCATGGTTCTGCCCCAGCATACAGCGCCATGGTTGGCAATCAGAGCTGCGCTGCGGCCGCCTTCCATGGCTTCCACTACTCTTTGCCCCAGTTCTTTTGTGCCTGCAATTGTGTATTCGGTACAACGCACTGCGCCGCCGACAATTTGCGTTAAGTCTTCAATGACGGGAGGCAGATCCTTATGGGCCACGGCCAGCGCGCTGGCGTACACGCTGTGGGTGTGCACGATGGCCCGGGCTTCCGGAAAGTTTTTGTATATTTCCAGATGCAGAGGCAGCTCCGAAGAAGGACGTAAGGGAACGGCGTGGTTTTTGATGGGATTACCCACGCTCTTTTCCTGATCCCCGTCTTTGCTGTCAGGTATCTGAACTGTTCCTTCCAGGTCAGTTACTACGATATCCGCGGAGGTGAGCTGTTCATAATCCCTGCCTGACGGCGTGATGGCAATATGATTTTCATCCACGCGGCAGCTGATGTTACCGTAGGTGCCGATGGTCATGCTGGAATGAGCCAGTACAAGGCCTGCTTCTACCACTGATTGTCTGATATTCTCTGAATTGCCTTTATCCAATAGTAAAACCTCTTTCCTGAAAAATATCTTATACTTTTCTTGCACTTACGCGGATCC
>DOSQ01000096.1:0-823 GCA_003512125.1 Acidaminococcaceae bacterium | reverse complement strand
GCCAGGTTCAGCGGTTTGCCCTGCTGCATCAGGTCAAACTCTTTTGTTGCCGGGATGGCCGAAACGATTTTTAACGCGCCATTTGCCTTGTCAATCCAGAAAGAAGCATGGTCCGTCCAGAGTTTCCCCCTGTTATGCTCCCGGAGAAAAATGAAGTGGGTATCAATTTCATAACCGGCACTGACTAACGCGAAGGGTCCCATCCACTCTTTGGCAATTTCGTAAGCCTGTTTTGCTGTGATCATGATTACACCTCTCCTCTTCAACTAACCTTTTAATCAGCGTCACCTTAAATAATTATTTCGTAACAGATTATGATATTTGTTCCCATATGTTGCCCATGTATATTGAATCACTGTCCTTCTGCCGACCGCAATAAATCAAGCAGTTTATGATAGTAATCGGTTTGCTTATCGCTTAGTTCGTCATCGGAGCGCATGGTAAGAGTCCAGCCGGCTCCGTTGCTTGAGTCTTTATAAGAAACAGAAAGGCTTACACTTGCAGCATCCAGTGCAAATAAGGCGCTCTTACGAAACGGTTTCCATTTAAAGATTTTATACTCCCTGCCCAGTTCTTCCATCTTTTTCAGCACGTCTGCTGAAATGTTTTTGTCCACCGTTCTTTCCGGAGAATTATGCCAGTCTTTACTGTTGCTTTTGAAGTTTGCTTCCGAATCACTGACGCGTGTCAGTTCAATGCGTTCGTACCCGCCTGTAGAGCTTCCTGAACTGACGTATCCGCACCTTGTAATATAAGCTGTCTTTTCCTGTACCATATCTTTTCCGCCTTTGGCTTCTGCAATGCCGGAAAATAGCGGAAGGCA
>DOSQ01000049.1 GCA_003512125.1 Acidaminococcaceae bacterium | reverse complement strand
TCATTTCCGAAGAGGAAAAGAAGAACACTGCGTACCATGAGATCGGTCACGCGCTGGTGGCCGCCAGCCAGACACACAGCGCCCCGGTGGAAAAAATCACGATCATTCCCCACACCAACGGTTCCCTGGGTTACACCATGCAGGTGGACGAACAGGAAAAGGTCAATTATACCAAGGAAGACCTGTTTACTAAAATTGTGACCTTCACCGGCGGCCGGGCAGCGGAAGAAGTGGTGTTCAACCACATGACCGCCGGCGCCTCCAACGATATCGAACAGGCGACCCGTCTGGCCCGGGCCATGGTGACCCGCTTCGGCATGACGGAAGAATTCGGTATGATGGGTATGGAGACCATCCATAACGCGTATCTGGGCGGCGATGCTACCCTGACCTGCAGTGAAGCCACCCTGGAAAAGGTGGACGTAAAGGTCATGGAGATCATTAAAGAAGCCCACCGGAAAGCGCTGGCGATTTTGCGGGAGCACCGGGACGATCTGGACCGTCTGGCAGCGTACCTGCTGGAAAAAGAAACCATTACCGGCGTGGAGTTTATGGCGATCCTGAATAACGAAGATCCTGCGGAAGCCATGCGGAAAGCGGCGGAAGAAGCAGAATCCCGCAATGCGGAACAGCGGGTGAAGGATGAGGAAAAGGCCCGCCGGGAAGCGGAAGAACTGGCGGCCAAGCAGGCCCAGTGGACGGCGGCTTCGGCTGCGGCCGGCATGGAAAACGGTGCTCTGGGAAAAGAAGTGAAGGACGGGGCGACGGATGCCGAATTCCGCCCGGCGGATGAAGAGAAAAAAGAAATTTAACAAACAAAGAATAAAAGCAGATGGAAAAGCGGAGACCATATCCTTGAAGGGGCCCCTTCGATGAGTGAAACGAGGAGGGGGAATAAGGGATAGGTCTCCGCTTTATTAATAACTGTTATGTGTTTATTATTACACTTTTTCCGCTTCACCCATTTCACTCCAACCGGTGCGTAGTTCCGGCGGGCGCTGCACGGTGTGGTCGGTGCGCTGGGTAAAGCCCCGGCCGAATACGTCGCTGGCGTCCTGCACGATCATGAAGGCAAAGGGGTCCAGCTTTTTGACCAGCTGTTTGATCTTGGCCACCTGGGTCAGTTTGACCACGCAGAACAGCAGTTTCCTGTGCTGGTGGGTGTAGGCCCCTTCCCCTTCGATGTAGGTGACGCCCCGGCCTACGATCTTGATGATGGCTTCGGCGATTTCTTCGTTGCGGTCGCTGATGATGATTATGTTTTTCTTGAAATCAAAGCCGTCGGTGAAGGCGTTGGACACTTTAAATACGATGAAGTACGCGGTGAGGGTGTACAGGGCCGGTTCCAGTCCGAAGAAGAAAGCGCCTGCCGTCAGCAGCACGATGTTGATCAGGAAACCGGTGGTGCCGATGCTGATGCTGTAAAATTTTTGGACGATGGCGCCGATGATGTCGCTGCCGCCGGTACTGCCGCCCACCCGGTACAGGGTGCCCAGCCCGATGCCATGGAGCACACCGCCGGCGATACAGCTCAGCATGGGGTCGTGGACCTGCGTGAGCTGCTGCAGCGGCGCAAACAGATGCAGGAAAAAGGACAGGACCAGGGTGCCGTAAATGCCGCTGATAAAATAGTTGCGGCTCATCAGTTTATAAGCCAGGATGAACAGAGGGATATTGAAGAGGATGTTGGTGACACTGACCTGCCAGCCGAACAGGTAGTACAGGATCATGCCCAGACCGGTGATGCCGCCGCTCAGTAAGTGGTGGGGCAGGAAAAAGGCGTTCAGCGCGATGCCGGAGATGCAGGTTCCCAATGTAATCGTGAGGTAACGTTTTATTTGTTTATTCATAAATATATAGCTCCTTGTGGTAAAACATAATTCTGTGTGTAACCGTTTTCAGGATATGCGTCAACTAATGCCGCCAACCTGACTTGATAAACAGGTCGAACAGAAAATACTTACATAGCATACCACTCCCGCAAAAAAATGCAAGGGGGTGGTTTAAATTATTTGGCCAATTCTTTTTTTCTGTAGCAAATATTTAAAAAATGGCTGTAATGTGCTAAAATATGGTAGGTATTTTGTATACAGTATTTTTTGGCATTTGGGTAAGGCAATCCGGTCGGACGGTTTTCACATAACGCGCGGGTTGCCGAAGAGATAAGGAAATCGTGAATGAAGCTGACGGAAACAGGGTATGCCAAAATCAATCTGGGGCTTGATGTATTGGGGCTGCGTCCGGACAAGTACCACGAAGTGGCCATGGTGATGCAGACGATCAGCCTGGCGGATACGGTAACCTTTACGGAGAGTCCGGAACTGAAAGTGACCACGGACCTGGCCGGTCTGGAGGGAGGACCTTCCAACCTGGCCTGGAAGGCAGCGGTGCTTATGGGGGAGTATGCCCACCGGGAGCCCCGGGTACACATCCACATTGAAAAAAAGATTTTTCTGGCGGCCGGGCTGGCGGGAGGTAGTACGGATGCTGCGGCGGTCCTGCGGGGGCTGAACCGGTACTGGGAACTGCACCTGTCCGTGGAGAAGCTGGAACGGCTGGGGGCCAAGCTGGGGTCTGATGTTCCCTTCTGCGTAGCCGGGGGAACCGCGCTGGCAACCGGCCGGGGCGAGATACTGACCCCGCTGCCGGATTTACCGCCGCTGCAGCTGGTACTGGCGAAACCGGCTCTGGAAGTTTCCACGCCCTGGGCGTACCGGGAGTTTGACAAGCAGAAAAATGTAGTCCATCCGGATATTGAAGGAATGGTTCAGGCAGTGCGGGGCGGTGACATGCAGGGTGTACTGTGCCGCTTCGGCAACGTGCTGGAGCCGGTGACGGCAGGCGCCCACCCGGAAATCCGGGAGATTCGGCAGCAGATGCTGCAGAACGGGGCCGGGCCGGTCATGATGAGCGGCAGCGGTCCGACGGTGTTCGGAATCATAAAAGATAAAGAGGCCGGCGAAAAAATTGCCGGGATATTGCAGTCACAGCGTCTGGAAACCGCAGTGGCGGAGATGGTGGGGAGGAAGAAGATATGAGCGGACATTTGGAACAGATTCGTCTGGACAGTTATAAACCTTTGCGGGAGCTGGTGTGCGAACACATCCGGGAAGCGATCATCAACGGCGTCTTCGCGCCGGGAGAACGCCTGATGGAGATCCAGATGGCGGATGAGATGGGTGTAAGCCGTACCCCGGTGCGGGAAGCGATCCGCAAGCTGGAAATGGAAGGCTTTGTGGTGATGATCCCCCGGCGGGGCACCTATGTTTCCAACATGTCTATCAAGGATATCAACGACGTATATGAGATCCGCATCAGTCTGGACACCCTGGCTGCCGGGCTGGCGGCGGAGCGCATCAGCGACGAAGAACTGGAAGAGCTGCAACGCCTGCTGGTAAAGGTGGGTAATGCCATTGAAGAGAATGATATGTCCAAAGTGGTGGAAGCGGATATTGAATTCCACGATGTTTTATACAAGGCCAGCCGCAATGAACGGCTGCGCAACATCATCAACAACCTGCGGGAGCAGATCACGGTGATCCGGGGCGTATCCATGCGCTATCCGGGCCGGTTAAAGGATACTCAGGAAGAACACCGACGGTTAGTGGAAAGCATTGCAGCCCGGGATGTGGAGAAGAGCCAGGAAGCAGCCCGCATCCATCTGGAAAACGCGGAACGGACCCTGATGGCTGCCATGTCGGAACGGAATGGCGGCGAGGAGTTCCATACTTCTCTTGCGGTGAAAAAGTGACGGGACAACATGAATACAGCAACGATGCAATATAAGGAGACGCTGTCTGAGCAGCGTCTCCTTAAATATGACCTGGTGATCCTGGCCGGCGGCGGAGGTACGGTATCCCTGCCGGGGCAGGAGCGGCAGCCAAGGGCGCTGGCACAACTGAAGGGGCGCCGTCTGTTGGATTATATAATGGAATCAGTCCGCCAAAGCAACCGTATCGCATCCGTGGTCCTGGTGACACACAGCGGGCACCTGCAAGCGTTCCGGCAGGCGGCCGTTCCGGGTATGCTGTTATGCGCCTGTGACGGCAGCATGGCGGAATGCGCGGCGGCGGCGATTCAAAAACTGAGGGAACAGCCGGGGCATGAAAACATAGATAAGGTCGTTACCGTGTGTGATGACCTTCCCTTTCTGACCGGGGAAGCCCTGGACGATTTTATCGCCCGGGCGGAAGCGGCAGAGGCGGACGGGGTCTACGCCATCGTACGGAAAGAGGCCTGCCTGCGAGAGTTTCCTTCGTTGCGTCGCACCTTCTTCCATTTAAAAGAAGGCGATTTTACCGGTGGTAATGTTTCGCTGGTTTCCGTGCATTTATTCCCGGGCTGTATCGAAAAGATGAAAGAAGTTTTTGCCCTGCGCAAAAATCCGGTAAAGCTGGCAGCCTGGCTGGGGCCGCTCTTTATCCTGAAGATGCTTTTGCACCGGTTGTCCCTTGCAGATGTGGAGAATAAGGTTTCGGAGCTGTTCGGCTACCGGGGACGGGCCGTCATTACGGATCACGCCTGCATCGGTACGGATCTGGACAGGGCGGAGGAATGGGCGGTGGCAGAAAAATATTTGTAATTCTGGCCGCTGCATATTATAATGTGGCAAATGATAAATGAAGTTTTTACAGATTTGTTTATAAATTGTGAGAGTTACCAGGCGATCAAAGGAGAGTATTTAGAATGGCAAAATTAACGGCTGTGATTCTGGCAGCAGGCAAAGGTACACGGATGAAGTCCAAACTGCCCAAAGTATTGCATAAAGTAGGCGGGCATCCCATGCTGGAACATGTGATGGATGCGGCAGAAGCGGCAGGCTGCCGTGATAACGTGGTCGTGATCGGCCACGGCGCGGAGCTGGTACGGGAACTGGTAGGCAGCCGGGCCCGGATCGCCCTCCAGGCGGAACAGCTGGGAACAGGCCATGCGGTGCTGCAGGCAGCGGATACCCTGAAGGATTTTACCGGCACGGTGATGATCCTGTGCGGCGACACGCCGCTGCTGGAGGCGGATGAACTGAAAAAGTTTTATGAGGAACACGTAAAATCCGGCGCGGCAGCCACCGTGATGTCCGCCGTGATGGAAGATCCCTTTGGCTACGGCCGTATCCTGCGGGATGCCAACGGGGATGTGGCCGGCATCGTGGAGCAGAAAGACGCTTCCGAAGAGCAGAAGCTGATTAAGGAAATCAATACCGGCAACTACTGCGTGGAAGCCCCGCTCCTGTTTGAAGTGCTGCGGACGCTGGGCAACAATAACGCCCAGGGGGAATATTACCTGACAGATGTGCTGGCCAAACTGCGGGCCATGGGCAAAAAAGTAGGCGGCGTGGTCACAGCGGACAGCGAAATGATCATGGGCGTCAACAGCCGCCGCCAGCTGGCGGAAGCGGAAAGCGTCATGCGCCGCCGTATTCTGGAACGGCTCATGGACGAAGGCGTGACAGTTATGGATCCGGCTTCCACGTTTATTGAAAAGAGTGTAAAAATCGCACCGGATACCGTGATCTATCCCAACACCTGGCTGCAGGGGACGACGGTGATCGGGGAAGACTGCCAGATCGGTCCCAACGTGCGTCTGGAAAACGTGAAAGTGGCCGACGGATGCTGCTGCGAATTTACCCATGTGCAAGACTGCGAAATAAAATAAATACGGGAGCGCAAACTTATTAATAAGAATTATAAACCGGATGAACCTGTTTTTCCCCTTAATAAAAATACTTGTGGAAAACAGGTCGTTTGGTATATACTAAGTAGGGATTTTTGAAATAGCAGTTCAAGGCAAGTCATTTCATGATACCAAGGGAGACAGGGGAGGACGTCCAAATGTTGGCAAATGAAGACAAATTCAGGATTTTTACTGGTAACGCAAATCCGGACCTGGCACGGGAAATCGCGGCCTATCTGGGAACCACGCTGGGTGACGCGGTCATCAACCGGTTTAACAACGGCGAAGTGCAGGCCATGATCAATGAAAGCGTTCGCGGCAAAGATGTATTTATTGTCCAGCCTACATGCGGACCCATTGTCAATGACAATGTGATGGAACTGCTGATTATGGCAGATGCCTTCAAACGGGCTTCCGCCAATCATATCATCGCGGTGATCCCGTTCTATGGATATGCCCGTCAGGACCGCAAGGCCCGGGGCCGGGAACCGATCACGGCCAAGCTGATGGCGGATATTCTGCAGTGCGCCGGTATCACCCGGGTGGTGACCATCGACCTGCATGCGGCCCAGATACAGGGCTTCTTCAACATCCCGCTGGATCATATGCCGGCGGCTCCCGTACTGGCCGATTACATCAAACAGAAGAATCTGAAGGATATGATCGTAGTGTCTCCTGACCTGGGCGGCGTAAGCCGTGCCCGTGTCTTTGCGGAACGGCTGAACTGCGGTCTGGCCATTATTGATAAACGCCGTCCGGAACCGGGCGTGGCGGAAGTCATGAACCTGATTGGCAGCGTAGAAGGCAAGACGGCCATCATGGTGGACGATATGGTAGATACGGCCGGTTCCCTGACCGAAGGAGCCAAGGCGCTGAAAAAGTTTGGGGCCAAAGAAGTCTATGCCTGCTGCACCCATCCTATCCTGACAGATCCGGCTTTAAACCGCATTGCTGCTTCGGATATTACGGAACTGGTTGTGACCAATACCATTCCGCTGCCTCCGAACAAGAAGCATCCTAAGATTAAAGTTCTTTCGATTGCCCCGATCCTGGCAGAGACCATGCTCCGTATTTACAACGACTGGTCGGTAAGCCAGCTGTTTGAAGAAGTATAAGGACAGGTATTTATCAGATGTAAGGTGCGCATTTGCCCGGCTTATGGGCTGGTGTTTTCTTACGATTCGGTTTTCTCAGGCTCCGTGTCACATTGGCGGAGCCTTTATTTTATTTTTGGTTTGGTAACTAAGGGTAGTTTTTATGCGTATAGTATATATCATGGGGGCGTTTTATCTGGCGGCGCTGGTTTTCCTTTGGGTGGGGCGGCTGGGCAAAATCTCCCGGAAACTGGCCGTCACGGTTTCCGCAGTCTTCCTGTTGGCAGGGTCCGGCGCACTGGCGGCGGCAGTGTATCCGATTGGCAACAGTTATGGAAAAACGGTGAACCGTTTGCAGGATTTACCCGGCAATGGGGTGGTCGCTGCGCCGTCTCCTGGCGGTGCGGAATTTGCGGCGCCGTTACCGGGCAGTGCGGCGCAAAAGCCTGCTCCGGACAGCGGCAAGACCGGTTCACCGGCTATACCATCAGGCGGGTATATGGCCCTGACCTTTGACGACGGGCCCTATCCGCCTTATACGGACCGTCTGCTGGATGTACTGAAAGAGAAGAAGGCCCATGCCACGTTCTTTCTGGTGGCGGAGCAGGCGCAGCGGCATCCGGAACTGGTGAAACGGGCGCTGGCTGAGGGACATACGGTCGGGCTGCACGCCTTCCGGCACCGGGACTTCCTGAAGCTGACGGAAGAAGAAAAACAAAAGAATCTGGCGCAGGGGAAAAAAGTACTTCATGGCATTACCGGTAAAGAACCGGTGTACTGGCGCCCGCCCCACGGCTTCCGGGATTTTTCCGTGATGGAAGAAGCGGCTGCGCAAAACCTGGCGGTGGTAAACTGGTCGGTGATTCCCCGGGACTGGACGGGGATCGGGAAACAGGAAATCTATGGCCGGGTGATGGCCAAAGCAGAAGACGGGGCCATCGTCCTGCTGCATGACGGGGACAGCCCGTTTTACAAAGCATCCCGTCAGGCAACGGTGGACGCGGTGGCTTTGCTCATTGACAGCCTGCGGGAAAAAGGGTATCATTTGGTATCGTTGGAAGAATATCAGGAGATAAACAGATGAAAATTATAGCAGGCCTGGGGAATATCGGCAAAGAGTACGATAAGACCCGGCATAATATCGGTTTTATGGTGGCGGATGAACTGGCCCGGCGCTGGAATCTGGAGAATGCCTGGCGGACGGACCGGAACGCCATGTATGTAGAATATCGTGC